>NZ_JBFUKN010000011.1:0-103509 GCF_056400845.1 Mycobacterium sp. P4_H6
GGCCAATGCCGCTTCCGATCGATGGTCAGTCGATCGTCATGAGCCATATGGTTTCTCGGCTCTCACCCCACTTTCTTCACCTGCGTGTCGCTGACACCACCGAAAGGGCATCTAGTCGATGGCGGCGCCCGTTCGCCAAGCTGGGACGCTCCGCCGCCGCGTGGCGTGCCATCCCCCGCGCAGATGTCGTTTACATCGCGGTCAAGGCCGATCATGGCATGTGGCTGACCACCATCACCGCAGGTCTGGCACGGCTGGCCCGAACACAGATCTTCCTGCATCACCACTCGTATACCTACATCCGGCAGCGGAAGATGCGGATGGTGGCCTTGGCGCGGGTCGCTGGGCCGACCGCGCAGCACATCGTTCTGTCGCGGTCGATGTCACAGGACCTTCGCACCGTCATGCCGGAGGTTCGCCGAACACTGATCATCGGCAACGCCGCTCTTGTCGACCAGACGCTGCTGGGACTGCCCCTGAAGTCGGATTCTGACGATCTGGTACTCGGTCATCTAAGTAACCTTTACCTGGACAAGGGAATTGCCGAAGTCGTCGATCTCGCGATTGAATTGCACGAGGGTGGCGTCCCGATCCGGTTGATAGTTGGCGGACCACTTGTCGAACCCGCAGCGCAGCATCACCTCGACCGTGCGATCCGCCATCTGCGCGACCGATTCGAGTACCGCGGGCAACTCGTCGGCGAGAGCAAACGGACCTTCTTCGAAGAGGTCACGCATTTCATCTTTCCGTCGAAGTATGCCCACGAGTCGGTACCGCTTGTTCTCTACGAGGCTATGGCAGCCGGCGCGGTCTGTGTGTCGACGCGGCGCGGATCGATACCTGAACAGCTGGCCGGCAGCCCGGGTGTCCTGGCCGACAGCAAGGACACCTTTGTCGAGGACGTGCTGCCTACGCTCCGACAAGCGAGTGTGTCGAGCACGACATCTCAACGATCGCGACAGGCGTATCTCGGAGCACTCGCCTCCGCCAACGATGATCTTGCGCAGTTCATTTCGCTGCTCGGCAAGCATCAGAATCTGCGGTTATAGACGGCCTCGTGCCAGGACCCCAAAGGTGTTCGCCGGGAAGCACTTTTCGCCGAACGCCTGGAGTTGCGGAGATTGCGTCGAAAAGTACCGGTCTAGCTCGATATCGACGAACCGCTCCTGGAACAGGTCATGCAATTCCGAGTCGTCGACACCGTCCCGGACCACGTGGTATTCCACGAGATCGGAAGGCTCGGTTTCCGAGTAGCTGCCGCGGAGCCTGCGCCATCGGGTGGCCAATCCTCTGCGGAGTTCGCCTTGAGTGAGTCGCCACGCGAAATAGGAACCCCAGGAAAGCGCGCGGGCCCAGCGCTTCTGGCGCGGGTACCACAGCGGATCCTGGAAGGTCACGACTGCGCCGCCTGCCCGGAGCACGGTGTCGCACAGCCTCGTAATCACGTCCACATAGTCTGGAATGTGGTGGATCACCGAGATCAGCAAGATCACGTCGTACTGCGCGTCCTCCCGGAACGGGGAATTTCCATCCGTGTCGTAGAGGACCCGCACGTCCGAGTTGTCACGAAATTTGCGAACCAGGTAGTCGGCACTGGCCTTCGACATTTCGGTGATGGTCGCCGTCCCACCGGCCGCAAGCACGGTATCGGTGAAGGAGCCGTGCCCTGCGCCGATTTCCAATACGGCGCAAGAACCTCTCCTGCGCTTGACCTCTCGGACGGCTTCGGAAATTCGCTCGTCTATACGCTCTCGAAGGACGGCGTGCCGGAGATGTGGACTTCCCACGATGTAGTCGTGGCCGTCCCCGTGCGACGCGTCTTGCGAATCCTCAACCGCACGAAGATGTTCATCGCCCAACACGGTCTGCCGTTCCTCATTCCGAGCTTCTGTCAAAGCACTACTTTCCTGTGTTGGTACGCCACGTAAACCGACCCTATCGATAGCCTCGCGCATCAGAATTTATCCAGCGATGGCGCGAGCGCTCGACAAGACCTCGGCGCGCACGCCTGCAACTTCCTGCACCACCCGCTCGAACGCTCCGATCGCGGCATCTGCGGTCAAGCGTTCCCGGCAGAAGCGTCGCGCCGAAGCGCCATAGGCCTCACCTTGTTCGGTATCCCGCGAAAGCTGAAGAGCGGCCGTCAGCAATGCATTCGGATCCCCCGCCGGCACTACCACTCCGGCTCTTGCCTGCTCGATCTCGTTTGCTGTTATTCCGTCGACCTCCGTCGCTGCCAAGACCGGCCGCGCCGCGTCGAAGTACGATGTCAACTTGCTCGGGACTGCCATGTTGGCGACACCGGGCAGTTCATTGACCAACAGACAATCCGCCGCTGCGAGCGCACACCGGTAATCCGCGTCACCGAGCGGATTGATGAAGGTGATTCGTTCGATGCCGTGGGCGAGCGCTTCCAAGCGCGGCCGTTCGCTACCGTCACCGACCAGAACGAACTGGACGGGTGCCGAACACGCATCTGCCAACCGTGCCGCTTCGACGACATTGTCCAGGCCTTGTTTCGCGCCCATATTCCCGGTGTGCACCACCAGAAGACGGTCGACCGGCCAATCGATGGCGGACCGTGCCTCAAGCTTGGTCATCGTTCGCGAGGGCTTGAGGTGGGTCCAATTGCGGATGACCGTAATGCGTTTCGGCTCGACGCCCATCTCTCGTTCGATATAGTCCGCGAATCGCGGGTGAATCACCACGACGCGGTCAGCCGATCTGAGGACGCGGGCTTCGACAAACTTGGTGATACGGGCTGAGAGCCCGCCCCCTTCTTGGGTTTCCGTCATTCCGAGCGTGTAGATGTCCTGCACCCACACCACCAGGCCCGGACGGGAGGGGGCCAACCGGATTCGCAACGCCGCGAGTGCCGTCGCAAACAGTGCCGGTGATACCGCAACCACGACACCGTTCGACGGAAGTCTGTTGAGGCAGAGCCTCATACCGAAGCTGAGTTCCGAGAACAGCCTGCGCAGACCACGCGGCGGCCGGGGTACATAGTGACGCAGACGCTGCACCTTGACACCGTCGATGACCTCATGTCGACGCCACTGTCCGTATCCGTGACGTACCTTCCATTCCGGATAATGCGGATGCGCCACAATGGCATTGACCCGGTGTGCCCGCGCCGACAGTCCTGCGGCCAGTGCACCTGTGTAGGGCGCATTCCCCGTAGTCTCCGGCGGATAGTGCAGGCTGAGAATCGAGACGTCGACGTCTCCACCGGATTCGGCGGACTCAATCTGCGAAATCGCCCGCATAAAAGTATCTGTCACGTTGCCCTCGACCCCTCCGGCTGAGTTCAGTTGGCTATCGACCGCGGTAGAAGATCACTTCACGGAAGGTCCTAAAGATGATCTTGATATCCAGCCACAGCGACCAGTTCTCGATGTAGAAGTTGTCGTAGCGGGCGCGGTCTGCGATCGACGTGTCGCCACGAAGGCCACTGACCTGAGCGAAGCCGGTCAGCCCAACCTGGACGCGGTGTCGGTGGGCGTAACGATCGAATTGTGTGGAGAATTGCTCGACAAAGTGCGGCCGTTCCGGGCGCGGGCCGACCACCGTCATATCGCCGCGGAGGATGTTCCACAACTGCGGCAGCTCATCGATCGACGTGCACCGCAAAAATCTTCCGACTGGGCCAACTCTGTTGTCGGTGGCCACACTCCATTGCGTCTGGGATTCGGCTTCGTTGGCCGGCCGCATGGAACGGAACTTCAACAGCTCGAACTGCTTGCCGTCACGTCCCACTCGAACCTGGCGGAAGATGATGCCGCGGCCTCCTTCGAGTCGCACCGCCAGCGCTGCCACCGCGAGCACTGGCGACAGCGCGATCAGTGCGGCCGCGGAACTGAATACGTCGAAGACACGCTTGATCAGCCGGGCGGGCCCGCGCAAGTTCGGGTTCCTGATTCGCATGATCGGGATGGAGCCGATGTGATCGGCCAGACCGGTGAGCGTATGAAAGTGGTGCATACGCGGCACGACGAGAAGCTCCGCGTTCAAGCATTCCTTTGTGCGCACTGCTTCGATCAGCGCGTCCTCGTCGAAACCCCCGTCGGCCACCAGCACGGTGTCCGCACCTCTCGTGACGACAGCCATGTCAAGGTCGGCCAGGCGGCCGAGCCAGGGTGCAAACGCTTCAGCTGGGCGGTGATCGCCGTCGTCGACGAACCCGTCCACGACGAGTCCGTACTCTCGGTGCTCAGACAGGATCCGCGCCAACTCGGCAGCCACCGGTCCGCCGCCTACCAATATCGTGTGGTGACGCGCGATCCCCGAACTGCGTCCCATCGCACACAGCCTCGTGGTGAGCACACGCCCGATGACAACCAGCGCGACAGCTTGGCAAGCCGTTTCGAGAAAGACCAGCACGACCCGCGAGTCCTGATGCAGATAGAGCAAAACGGCTGCTACTGCGCCGACGGCAGCGAGGAGCCTCGTGACGATTGTGGGTAGTTCATCGAGCACGCTGAGGTGCAACGGCGCGACATAACGACCGCCGCCGGTGAGCAGCAAGGTTCCCAGCACCGCCATCGTCAATGACGACAACAGTTGGGGCGGCCGCCAGGCCAACGGCGCCATCATCATGACGAAATCGACGGTGGGAATCACCATCCACGCCCGCACCCGGCTCAGATACGGCACAGCGCGGGGCGGCCGGCTATGACGTTGACGAACCCGCCGCTCGGGCACAGGATCCCGCGACTCGGCGACCCTCGTAACATCCGCCGGGTTGATGGTGAAGCCCGCAAGTAATTCGGCAGTCTGCAGAGCTGTCCGCCCCTTGTCTCGAGGAACAGCTAACGGCTCTGGCCGCGCGGAATTCGTTGTCGGGTCCACTACGCCGGTCATTGCGCGGCACCCCGCACGCTGGCAAACAAATTGACAGTATCGTCAGTCGGCAAACCCGCTATCTCGACGTGCGACAAGAAAGAATCAGGCACTCGAACATGGACGACATGACCATCGCCCACAGGCGCGTAAGTCGCGATTGATATCACAGAGCCCCCTGCACCGTGTTCATTCCATTTGCCAGATCGGGTGACGGTCCCGACTATAAGCCCTTGCAGATCGGTTGTGCTTCGGCCCCCGTGCTGCGAGCCCAATTTGACCGTTGAACAGCATGTTATCGCTCATGGTCTCGCCTGTCTGGCCGGTTTCGCGATTTTTCCCAGTGTTTACCGGAGCAAGCGTAAATATTGCTCAGTTTCCACTTATATCTGCAGGTAGGACGTGTTATTTGACCCGGCTAATGGACAACATGCGCCCAGCGTCTCCTGCCTGCGTAAATCGACCGACAGTCGGCGGCAATTGGTGAGCAAGACGTTTGCTGAATCGAAAGCGGCTGCGCACAGAACATGTTGCCTGACATCGCCAGGCGCACCTAAGTGCGTCCGTTTTACACACCTCGCGAGGACAGCCTTTTTATCCGGGGATTGAACTCCCAGCAAATACTCCTCCCGCTTAGGCGTCGCGCAGCGAGTGCTCGCCGACACTTCATCCGGTGCCGGCATCAGCGCGGCACTCACGCGTCCACCGTGCGTGTACAGGCATCGTTGCTAACTTCACGGACTGCCCCAATTCAGGAGGTTCGTTGTGCGCGGCTCAATATTTGCCAGATATGAAGGGCAACGACACTTTCCGACGGCGGTCGCGCCGCGCGCTCGTTGATGCGGATACTGAAGAGGAACTGTGACCGACCGTTCCTGTCTCGACTGTTGCTTCGAGACCCGCGAGCTGAGGAGCTGACCCTGCACGTCCTGTTCGTGTGCACCGGAAACATCTGTCGATCACCCACAGCGGAGCGTCTGGCCGCTGCATATTGCGCCCGCGCTGGCATCACGAGCTTCACAGCGAGTAGTGCCGGCACGCACGCCGTAGTCGCACATGCGATCCATCGTGATGCCGCGCCGACGTTGGAAGATCTCGGCGGGGACGCATCGAACTTCGCTGCGAGACGGCTCACTCGCAAAGTTGCGGCAACTGCCGACCTCGTACTAACGATGACCAGAGCCCATCGCACCACTGTTCTGGAGGTCGCTCCGCACAAGCTTCACAGAACCTTCACCCTTATCGAAGCGGCAAGGTTGGTCACCGAACACGGGGCTCGACAGATTGACGCTCTCGCTAATTTGCGCGCCCAGCTAGCCGGCGACGACGACCTCGACATTCAAGACCCCATCGGCCAGAGCCCAGAGGTCTTTTCGGCAGTGGGCCGCCAGATTGCGGCGTTGTTGCCGCCCGTCCTCGAACTTTGCCGTTCCTCGTGACTGACGACGCGCGTTCCTCGCGCCGCGACTCCCGGCGTCCTCCGAGGATTTCCATAGCGGCCTCGATAACCGTCGTTTTACTGCTCTATGTTGTCGCTGCGCTGATCGCACGCAGCGTTCCTTTGTCCAACCTGCCGACTCTGGTGCTCTCCGCGAGCTTCGCCTACGTCCCGCTGGTCGCTCTCTGCGCGCTCCTTCTTGCTGCGGTCTGCCGCAGGAAGCTGCTCGCCCTGTCAGGCATCGTCCTGCTGACAATCTCCGTGGCGATCCAGGTGCCCTGGCACAACCTCGGGCGCACGTCCGACCTCGGCCCTCGCACCGCCGAACTACGGGTGCTCTCCTCGAATATCCAGAAGGGTGAGGCTCATGCGGCAGCCTTCATCGACCTCGCCGCCGACAGCGCCGACATCATCACGATGTCCGAGCTGACGGCCGAGGCCGCGGCGCGGTTCCGGGATGGCGGACTTCGCAAGACCTTTCCCTACTCGATCCTGATCCCTCGGCCTGGCGCCGGCGGCATGGGACTGTGGAGCCGATACCCGCTCATGGGCCTTCCTGCTTCCAAGTACGGAAGCAATTTCATCGCTGCCCGCGTGCGTGTGCCCGGCGTACCGAATGATCCCTTGGTCGCCAGTGTTCACCTGATGTCCCCGCTGGCCGGCGGCGCCAACACCTTCGAAGAATGGGACCACCGGATCACCGCCGCCAAATCCGAATTCGCGGACTACGCAGAGACCGCCGGCCCGGCCGCGGTGATCATCGCCGGCGACTTCAATGCCACGCCCGATATGCGCCAGTTCCGCGACCTCCTGGACGTCGGTTACCGCGATGCGGTCAACCAGACCGGAGCGGGCTTCTCACCCACCTATTCACCGCACCCCGCGATCCCGCCGCTGATCACCATCGACCACGTGCTGACCCGCAACTCAGCGGCGCAGTCGATCCACACAGTCGACATCCCGGGGTCCGACCATCGGGCGCTGCTGGCCACCGTCGCAGTTCCCACAAACCCGTAGAACGCCGAAACCCCGCCACAAGGGGCGGGGTTTCGGGTTATGACTCGGGTCAGGCTAGGCCTGAGCCTCCTCCGTGAAGTTACGGGTGACCGCCGGGTCGACCGGGATGCCCGGGCCGGTGGTGGTGGAGACGGTGACCTTCTTGACGTAACGCCCCTTGGACGACGACGGCTTGGCGCGCAGGATCTCGTCGAGCGCGGCACCGTAGTTCTCGGCGAGGGCCTTCTCGTCGAAGGACGCCTTGCCGATCACGAAGTGCAGGTTGGCCTGCTTGTCGACGCGGAAGTTGATCTTGCCGCCCTTGATGTCGTTGACGGCCTTGGCGACGTCAGCGGTCACGGTGCCGGTCTTGGGGTTCGGCATCAGACCACGCGGGCCCAGGACGCGCGCGATGCGACCGACCTTGGCCATCTGGTCAGGGGTGGCGATCGCGGCGTCGAAGTCCAGGAAACCGCCCTGGATCTTCTCGATCAGGTCATCGCTGCCGACGATATCGGCGCCGGCTGCGACAGCCTGCTCAGCCTTCTCACCCACGGCGAACACCGCGACACGGGCCGTCTTACCGGTGCCGTGCGGCAGGTTGACAGTGCCACGCACCATCTGGTCCGCCTTGCGGGGGTCGACACCCAAGCGGACCGCAACCTCGACGGTCGCGTCCTGCTTCTTCGAGGAGGTCTCCTTGGCCAGCCGTGCGGCCTCAAGAGGGGTGTAGAGATTGTCGCGGTCCACCTTCTCGGCGGCTTCGCGGTATGCCTTGCTGTTCTTGCTCATTCATATCTCCAGTTCAGAGGATGTGGTTGGCGAGCCGAAGCGGGCTCTCCCACAAATTTTTCCGGTGCCTTGGGGCGACTTACTTGACCGTGATGCCCATCGACCGTGCGGTGCCGGCGATGATCTTCGCGGCGGCGTCGATGTCGTTGGCGTTGAGGTCTTCCTTCTTGGTCTCGGCGATCTCGCGCACCTGATCCCAGGTCACCGTGGCGACCTTGGTGGTGTGCGGGGTGCCCGAACCCTTCTGCACGCCTGCGGCCTTGAGCAGCAGCTTGGCGGCGGGCGGGGTCTTCAGCGCGAACGTGAAGCTGCGGTCCTCGTAGACGGTGATCTCCACGGGGATGACGTTGCCGCGCTGCGACTCGGTCGCGGCGTTGTACGCCTTGCAGAATTCCATGATGTTGACGCCGTGCTGGCCGAGCGCCGGACCCACGGGCGGCGCAGGGTTGGCCTGCCCGGCCTGGATCTGGAGCTTGATCAGCCCGGTGACCTTCTTCTTGGGGGCCATGCTCTGGTTTTTCCTTCTCTCGATGGGCCCAGCCGATATCCGGGCCCGAAAACTTAAATCTTGGCGACCTGCGTGAACGTCAGCTCGACGGGCGTCTCACGACCGAAGATCGACACCAGCACCTTGAGCTTCTGCTGCTCGGCGTTGACCTCGCTGATCGAGGCCGGCAGCGTCGCGAACGGGCCGTCCATGACGGTGACGGACTCGCCCACCTCGAAGTCGACCAAGATCTCGGGGCGCTCCAGGGTTGCCTCGGACGACGCCGCGGCACCTGCGGTGCTCTTGGCGGGCTTCTTGGCAGCGGCCGGCGGCAGCAGGAACTTCACCACGTCGTCCAGCGACAGCGGGGACGGCTTGGACGTCGCACCGACGAAGCCGGTGACACCCGGGGTGTTACGCACCGCGCCCCACGACTCGTCGTTGAGCTCCATGCGCACCAGGATGTAGCCCGGCAGCACCTTGCGGTTGACCTGCTTGCGCTGGCCGTTCTTGATCTCGGTGACCTCTTCGGTGGGCACCTCGACCTGGAAGATGTAGTCGCCGACGTCGAGGTTCTGCACGCGGGTCTCGAGGTTGGCCTTCACCTTGTTCTCGTAACCGGCGTACGAGTGGATGACGTACCAGTTGCCCGGACGGGTGCGCAGGTCCTTCTTGAGCGCGACCGCAGGATCCTCGTCCTCAGCCTCGACCTCCACCTCGGCAGCCTCAGCCGCGGGAGCCTCGTCGGCTTCCGGAGTTGCGGCGGTTTCGTCGATAACGTCGACGACGGCTTCACCCTCAGGCGTGTCGGCGTCGAAGTTCTCGTCGCCGTCGAAGCTAGTCACGGTTGTCAGTCCTCTCTCATACTTCCCGGGTCAGCCGAAGATGATCGCCACGAGCTTTGCAAGCCCGAGGTCGACACCACCGATCAGCGCGACCATGAAGGCCAGGAACACCAAGACCACGGTGGTGTAGGTGACCATCTGCTTGCGGTTCGGCCAGATGACCTTGCGCAGTTCTCCGATGACCTGCTTCAGGTAGGTCCAGACGAACTGGAACGGATTGACCCGTTCCTCGCCCGTCTTCGCAGCCTTGGCCGGCTTCGTGCGCTTGGCCGGCTTGTCATCGGATCCGGCGTCATCCGCGTCCTCGGCGTCGGACACCGCGACGGCGCCTCCGGCCGGTTCGGCTGCCGTGCGTCGCGACCGCTTTCCGGTGGGGCGCAGCGGTCCGGCGGGAACGGCGGCGGCACCGCTCGTCTGGCCGTCCTCTGGCCCTTCGCCTGCCGAAGGCCCCAGAGGCGGTTGATCGTCGCTCACCGCATGCCTTTCGTCTGTGTACGTGTGGTCACCTTCCAGTGTCCACACTTGTCGAGTATTCAGTTGAGCAGGGGCGACAGGACTTGAACCTGCAACCTGCGGTTTTGGAGACCGCTGCTCTGCCAGTTGAGCTACGCCCCTTCGTTCGAGGCTTCACATAACTGCGCGCTCTCCGATCGGCCGATTTCCGAACCGACGGACAGCGCGCTGTAGTGGGAAAACCCCGAGGACCGAGTGTACATCGGCCCACATGCGAGTTACTAATCCCCTAGGTCGCTACTCCCCTACCGCGGCCCGGAGCACCTGTCCGGTCTCACGGTCGTAGCGCACCGACACCGAGTTGTCGCCTTCGTGGCCCATCAACGTGGTGAACGCCTCCATGATGATCCCGCCGTCATCGTCGGTCAGGACGTTGCGGGTCACCACGATGTCGGCGTTGAAGCGATTCTCCACCGACTTGATCTCCAGCTCAGCGTGCAGCCGGTCGCCCACCTTGATCGGGCGGTGGTAAACGAAGCGCTGGTCGACCTGGATGATCTGCATGGTCTCCATGCCGACGTCCACATTGCGGAAGAAATCCTGCTGCACCAGCAGCGCAAGGATCGACACGAACGTCGGGCCGGCGACCAGGGAATCGTGGCCCAGCTCGGCAGCGGCCTCCTCGTGCAGCGACGCCGGATCGGGCGACTTCACCGCGAGCGCGAACTGCTTGACCTGCTCGCGGCCCACCACGAACACCTCGGGGTACGTGTAGACCATCCCGAGGATGTCTGCTCTCAAGGCCATGTCAGGCCAGCTTCGCGGTCGCGATGGCGCGGCCGAAGATTTTCTTGCCACCGGTGGTGGCGGAGATCGCGATCGTCACCGACTTGTCCTCGGGCTCAACCGATTTCACGCGGCCGTTGAACACGATCTCGGCACCGACGCCGTCGTTGGGCACCGGCACAACCGCGGTGAAGCGGACGTTGTACTCGGTCACCGCGGCCGGGTCGCCGACCCAGGAGGTGACGTAGCCGCCACCGAGACCCATGGTGAGCATGCCGTGCGCGATCGCGGTGTCGAGGCCGACCTGCTTGGCGATCTCGTCGTCCCAGTGGATCGGGTTCAGGTCGCCAGAAACGCCGGCGTAGTTGACCAGATCCTGACGGGTCAACGGGATGACCTTCTCGGGAAGGGTGTCGCCGACGCTTACCGAACTGAACTCACGCAGTGCCATCTGAAAAGCCCTCTTCTCCGTCGCCTGAACGCCCCGCGAGGGTCGTGAAGGCCTCCTGGACGACGTCACCGCTGTCGTTGGTGATGATGTTCTTGGTGACGATGATGTCGGTGCCGTGTGCCTTCCGGACCGATTCCACGTAGACGTCGCAATACAGTTTGTCCCCGGCCCGGATTGGCCGCTGGAACTTCAGCTCCTGATCGACCTGCACGATCTGAGCGTCGTGGATGCCGATGTTCGCATCGTCGAAGAATGCCAACTGCGCCGTTAAACCGAAGATGCAGATGAACGTCAGCGGCGCCGGCAGCGAGTCATGCCCGAGCTCGKCGGCGACAGCCTCATCGAAATAGAAAGCATCATCGTTCTTGACGGCGATGGCGTGCTCACGGATCTTCTCGCGGCCAACCTCGTAGGCGTCGGGATAGCGRTAATGCATCCCGACGATTTTCTCCGACAGTGTCACGACGAAGGGCTACCGCGACTCTTTATGGGGCTGGTGGTGACCACAGTTCGGGCAGAACTTCTTGATCTCCAGGCGATCGGGATCGTTCCGCCGGTTCTTCTTGGTGATGTAGTTACGGTGCTTGCACACCTCGCAGGCCAAAGTGATCTTCGGCCGTACGTCGGTACTCGACGCCACGTCTCTTGCCTCTCGTTGTTCTACCTGTAGCGGTGGGGAGGCTCGATCTCCCGACCTCACGATTATGAGTCGTGCGCTCTAACCAGCTGAGCTACACCGCCCCGATCGACGCGGCGGAGCTCCGCCGAGCGTCTACCGAGCCCCCTAACGGAATCGAACCGTTGACCTTTTCCTTACCATGGAAACGCTCTACCGACTGAGCTAAGGGGGCCTTGCACTACCTGCGGCCGTAGGGCCTTAAAGAGGGTACATTCTCCCTGTTCCCGGCTCCAAAACGGCTGGTCTGTGGCTCATTTTTGGGTGTCCCCCGCTAGTGGCCGCGAGCCTGCCCGCCCAAATGTGACTTCAGCGTCCCCCAGTTCAGTCAACTACGCCGGGCCGCACCCTTCCTGAAGCCAGGTAGGCAGATAGGCCGTCTGACCTACCTGACGTCAGCCGACCACCGAATTCCCCATTCCTGGCTGAAACCGCGTACTCACGCGGCACGCCACCCGCGGCTGTACAACGCGGCGGCGACGCGGCCGATGGCGTCGGCATCGGAGTCCTCGGCGATCACCCGGATGACRATCCATCCCATCGCCGCCAGGTCCCGATTGACCTTCTGGTCGCGGACATAGGTCACGCGATCGGTCTGGTGGTGTCCGCCGTCGTACTGCACGGCGATCTTGAGGTCCTCCCAGCCCATGTCGACCTTGGCGATGATGCGTCCCCGGGTGTCACGGACGACGATCTGCGTGCCAGTCGGCCGCATACCTGCGTCCGTCAACGCCAGCCGGAGCCGTGTCTCGCGGGGCGAGTCCGCGCCGGCGTCGACCAGACCCAGCGCCGTCTTCAGACCAGGCATCCCACGGGCACAGGGATAGCGGGTGATCAACGGCAGCACGTCATCGATCGTCACGTTTCCGCGATTGAGGAGCGCATCGATCCGGGCGATCGCGTCGTCGCGCTCCAAGTGCCGACCCAGGTCGAAGACGGTGCGCGCCGGAGTCGTGACGCTGATGTTCGCGACCGTCATCACCTCGTTGTCGGCCCACGACTCGTTGCGGACGATCAACCCCTTCGGAGGATGGGTGTTGCGCCACAGCATCTCGATCGGCACGTCATCGTCGATCCACTTCGCGCAATGCATCGCCGAGGCCGCGACTCCTGCGATCACTCCGCGGCGCCGCGACCACAGCCACGCCCCGCGGGCCCTGTCCCACACCGACGGTTCGATCGGTCCGTAGATGTCGGGGAACATGCGGTGATAGCGCGTCCGTAGCTCGTGACGGGTCACCGTGCCCGCCGCCAACGCTTCACTGCCGATCACGACCCCCATGGCCAGATGCTGGCACCTTTCGCCGACAGATCCGATGCCAGGTGTGGTGCCCCTGTGGATAACCTCCGGCCGACGTCCCAGGCTTCAGTTTCGTGTGGAGAAACCGGCCGCGGCTGAACCCAGGTACGGATTCCGGCGCCCGGACGTCCGTGGCTTCAGTTCCGCGACAGGCATGGTCGCGAAGCTGAAGCCACGTAGCTCAGGACAGCAGCCAGTCGTTCGGGCTGAACAGCTCGCAGTGCACCCGGGTCACGCCACGGCCGACCAGCTGCTCGCGCACCGCGCGCACGAATCCGTCGTTGCCGCAGAGGTAGACCTCGGCGTCGGCGGGCAACTCCACCCCATCCAACGACAGCAGGTCCTCGTACCAGAGCTGCAGTGTGGCGTTGGGCAGCTTCTCGACGAGTTCGCGCTGACGCTCCCGGAGCGGGTGGGTCTGCTCGCTGCGATCGGCGTGCAACACCTGCACGCGGGCATCGGCCGGCAGTGCTTCCAGGATGCCGAGCATCGGCGTGATGCCGATGCCTGCGGAGATGAGCACCAGCGGGGCGCCCGGCTGCGGGGCCGGCAGATCACCGAACGGGACGGTGATGTCGATCAGGTCGCCGACCCGCAGGTTGTCCCGGATCCAGCCCGACACCTCGCCGGCCGGCTTGACCGCGAACGTCAGCTCACCACTACCGGAGGCATTGACCAGGCTGTACTGCCGCAGCTGGCGCGCGCCGTCGGGCAGCGTCACCCCGACCGACACGTACTGCCCCGGCTCGAACGTCGCGTCCAGGCCGTCCACGGTCACCAGAATCGCCCCGGATGGGTCGTCCACCCGGCCCGCGACCCGCCCGCGCCGGTAGACGTCACCGGCGGCCACCCCGGCCTCTTCATAGAGCGCACGCTCCATGTCGATCAGGGTGTCGGCCATGATCCAGTAGACGCGGTCCCAGGCCTCGGCGACCTCGGCGGTGACGGTGTCGGCGCCCAGCACCTCGACGATCGCGGCGAACAGATGCTCGTGCACGATCGGGTACTGGTCGGCGGTGATGCCCAGCGACGCGTGTTTGTGCCCGATCCGCGACAGCAGTTCGGCCGGGTGCGGCAGGTCGGGGTTCACCAGGTGGGTCGCGAAGGTCGCGATGGACGCGGCCAGTGCGCGCTGCTGGGCGCCCTGTGCCTGATTGCCCCGGTTGAACAGATTGCGCAGCAGCGACGGGTGCGCCTCGAACAGTCGTCGATAGAAGGACCGGGTGATCGCGTCGATATTGGCCCCGACCAAGGGCAGCGTGGCCGTGATCATGGCGGCGTGCGCGGGCTCCAGGTCCTGTGCGGGGGTCGTGACGGTCATCGGGTGATCCTTTCCAGCGGGAGAGTCACGACCGGCAGCAAGCCGCCACCGGTCAAGTCTTCGAGGGTGTGCTTGTCGAGTTCGCGATAGAAGGCCTCTTTGGCCTCGCCCAGCACGCGGCGCAATCGACACCCGGCGATCAGCGGGCAGGGGGTGGCACCGCCGTCGCAGTCGATGACCTCGGCGTCACCTTCCAGTCGGCGCACCAGCCAGCCCACCGACGCGGTGCGGCCGGCTTCGGTCAGCGAGAGCCCGCCCACCCGTCCGCGCCGGGCGTTCACCATGCCGAGTTCCACCAGGCGCGCGACGGCCTTGGCGATGTGATGCTCGGAGGCATCGGCACCGACGGCGATGGTGCGGGTGGTGATGCGGCGTTCGGCCGCGTCGCCCGCGGCCAGCAGCATCATGGTGCGCAGCCCCAGATCGGTGAACCGGGTGAGTTGCATGGGACTGACGCTACAAATCCTGCATGTCAAATACGAGATTTAACGGCTGTGCCCTTAAACACCCGATTTCGTGCGGTTTTTGCACCAGCGGGTATGACGTAGTTGGCCAGATTCCGGCGCAAGGTGGCCAACACCTCGACGGCGACCACCTCTCCGGGCATTCCCGTGCCGGGCGGCTGCCCCGCTCGGCGGTGCACGGCGCGCGCCGCACGTAACTGGGATTTTCGACGCCCAGGCACGTCCCCCTAGAGTGTCGCCATGGCTTCCGACGCAGATCGCCTGTACTTCCGCCAGCTGCTCTCGGGTCGCGATTTCGCGGCCGCCGACCCGATTGCCCAGCAGATGCGCAACTTCGCCTACCTGATCGGCGACCGGGAAACCGGTGACGCCATGGTGGTGGACCCCGCGTACTCGGCAGGCGAGCTCGTCGACGCACTCGAGGCCGACGGCATGCACCTCTCCGGTGTGCTGGTGAGCCACCACCACCCCGACCACGTCGGCGGCACCATGATGGGCTTCACGCTGGCCGGCGTGGCCGAGCTGCTGGAGCGCGTCAGCGTGCCGGTGCACGTGAATGCGCTTGAGGCCGAATGGGTTTCACAGGTCACCGGGATCGCCATGAGTGATCTGACCGCTCACCAGCACGGCGACAAGGTCAACGTCGGCGATATCGACATCGAACTGCTGCACACTCCCGGGCACACCCCGGGCAGCCAGTGCTTCCTGCTGGACGGACGACTGGTCGCCGGGGACACGCTGTTCCTGGAGGGCTGCGGGCGCACCGATTTCCCGGGCGGCAACGTCGACGACATGTTCCGCAGTCTGCAGGCGCTGTCCACACTGACGGGCGATCCGACCGTCTTCCCAGGCCACTGGTACTCGACGGAACCGAGTGCCCCGCTCTCGGATGTGAAGCGGTCCAATTACGTCTACCGCGCCAGCAATCTGGACCAGTGGCGCATGCTGATGGGCGGCTGACAGCGCCGCCCGACCGGCAATACTCTCGCGGCGTACCTCCGCCTGGACTATTCTGCGAGGTCACAGCGCCCCGGTGGCGCGCGTAGGGAGGAAACCCCGCATGACGACACCGCCGACCACGGCCGGCTGGTACCCCGATCCCGACGGATCCGGGGGTCAACGCTATTGGGACGGTGCCACGTGGAGTGATCACGGCCCCGAGGCTTCCGATGCGTCTGCGTCCACCGAAGAGACTTCCGCATGGCCCTCGGAGCTGCCGCCGTGGCCCGAGGACATGACGATGCCGTCCTGGGAAGAGGCCGGTAAGGCCGAGCCGGTCAGCGAGGTCGAAGCCCCCGAGCCGGGCGCCGCGTCCGAGCCCGAGGCGGTCGAGGAGCCCGCCGAAGCGGGCGAGCAGATCGAGCCAGAGGTCGAGCCCGCCGCCGTCGACGAGCCGGAGACGGCCGAAGATCAGACGACCGCCGTCGTCGGACTCGTCGATCAGGATCAGCCCACCGCCGTGGTGAAGCTGCCCGAACCGCCCGCCGCGGCGGTCCCGACGGCTGCGCCGCCGCCCGAAGCCCTCGCGTTCGCGGCCACCGCACCGCCGGCCGAGCCTGCGTCCGGCCCGTCCGGTCCGCTCAAGGGCTACCTCATCGGCGTCGGCGGACTGCTCATCGTGCTGGTGGCGGTGCTGGTGTGGGCGTTCGCCTTCGCCGATCCCGGCACCGGCGCGACTGAGGCCACCGGGGCTGACGGGACCACCGAGACTGCTGGGACGACCGCCCCCGCAACGGATTCCACCGACCCCACCGAGACCACCGCCGGCGAGGTCACCGGCGCAGGCGGACAGGTCGCCGACGGCGAAGTCACCATCACCAGCAACGGTGTGGAGGTCACCCCGACCGTCTCGGCCGTCGACAACGAGATGCTCACCAAGACGGCCTCCGGCGAGTTCGTCGTGGTGCGCCTGACACTGCTCAACAACGGTGCACTGCCGGCCACGTTCCTCGCCGACCAGCAGGTACTCAACGCCGGCGGGCAAACCTACAACACCGAAACCGAGAGCACGTTCTACCTCGGTGGCATCTCGGCGGTGCTGTACCCGGGCCAACCTGTCGACGTCGCCTTCGCCTACGACGTGCCGCCCGGTACGGCTCCGGAGTCCCTGCAGGTCCACGGCGACCTGGCCAGCGCGGGCGCGGTTCTGCCGCTTTCCTGACCCGAAGTTGCCTGCAAACAATTGACGGTGTACGTCATTTGGCGGACAGACAACCGATTCCGCGGCAAGTTAGCCTTCTGACGCCGAAATTCGTTGAATACTGACGACTCTTCAGCGAGATTACGCCTTGGTAGCTGGGAGGCGTGTTGGCAGAATTGTTCGCTAGAGATCGTTTGCGTTGCATTGCCGGGGGTGGCCATGAAGAACATCGTGTTGTGTTTCGACCACTCCGGGGAAAGCAATGCCACGGCCCTCTTCCGGCTCGTCGACCACGCCGGACAGGTCGGCTGGCGGCAATACACCAACCGGCGTCCCGAGGACGCCCGCGCCTCGGTCGCCTCGGCCTACACGCACCTCGTCGATCACTGGCATCCCGGTGACAACGTCTACGTCTTCGGCGCCGGTAGCGGCGCGGCCTGCGCCCAGGCGCTGACCCGTCTGCTGGGCACCATCGGTGTGCTCGACGGCGAACTGCGCAGCTACATGCTGTCCACCTACGCGCTGCCGCGCACCACCCGCACCGCACAGGAGTGGCGTCACGTCACCGAGGTCGCGGCCGGCCTGGCCGAGCACGACGACATCACGCTGCCGGTCCGCTTCCTGGGTCTGTGGGATTCCACCCGCATCCGCGGGACCGCCGGGCCGGTCAACGTGATCGCGGGCCGCCACGCGGTGGCCATCGACGGCGCACCGAACCTGCAGCGCGTCGAAGGTGTGGACGAGGTGTGGTTCCGCGGCTCGCACCGCGACATCGTCTCCAGCCCACTGACGCTCGACTGGATACTCGACGGCGCCGAGCAGGCCGGGTTGCGGGTGGACCGAGCACCTTCTGCGCATGCCGAGTCGGAAAGCTCGGCACTGAACATGGGGCTACGCCGGCTGCCCCAGGACGCCGTCGTGCACGCCAGCGTCCAGATGCACGTGCGGGCGCATCCGCGGTACTGGCGCCGGCTGCCCGCCCAGGTCGAATGGGCCGATCAGGACTGGCTGGACCGCGGCGAGCGGTTGATGGCGAGCGCACCGGCCACACCGTTGCGGCCACGGGCACTGGCCACCGCATCCTGAACCCCGCCAGCTAAACCGCGCGCTGCGGTTTACGCGATCATCAGCGAAGCGCTAATGTCCGAGGCGCAATCGGATGATCAGGTGAGGTCGCGGTGGAATGGTTTAGGGATCGGTGGGCCGATCTGAGCGGCCTGGGGTCGGCCGGATGGCTGACGATCGCAGCGTGGGCCGGGCTGGCGCTCGGACTGAGTGCGCTGCTGTTCACCGCGCGTGCGCTCAAGCGGAATCGCCTGATCAAGAGTGATGAGCTGCGGCCACACGTGGTGGTCTACATGGAGCCGCACCCCTCGGACTGGCATGTCATCGAACTCGTGGTGCGCAACTTCGGGCAGTCCGCGGCGCACAACATCAGGTTCGAATTCGCCCATCCGCTGACGGTCGGCCGCTACGAGGACACCCGCGCGGACGGACTGCCCGAGGTGGCCGAACTCCGGTTGCCCAGCGAACTCACCCAACTCGCGCCCGGGCAGGAATGGCGAACTGTGTGGGATTCGGCGATCAGCCGTGAGGAGTTCGGCGGTCAGATCCGTGCCCGCTTTGAGGGCACGGTGCACTACGGAGATCGGCCCGCCGGTGGTAAACGCCGCGAGTTCGATGCCGCGGTGGTACTGGACTGGGCGACCCTGCAGCCGGTGCAGCGGCTGGAACTGATGACCACCCACGACCTGGCCAAGCGGGAGAAGCAGAAGCTGGAACTGCTGCGCAGTGTGCTCACCTATTTCCACTACGCCTCCAAGGAGACCCAGCCCGAGGTGTTCCGCGCCGAGATCGATCGGATGAACCGGGCGGTGCGCGAGACCCAGGACCGTTGGCGCACCCGGCAGTCCGACGAGACCACCGAGCTGGAGTTCCCCTGGATCTCGCCCGAGACGTCGAACGGACGGCACCACTCCAGCCCCGCCATCGGAATTAAGCACCGCGCTCCGTAAAGTCCGGGCATATGACCGCCACTTACGCTGTTCACGAAGCCGTCGCGACCATCACGCTCGACGATGGCAAGGTCAACGCCCTGTCGCCGGCCATGCAGGCCGCCATCAACGCCGCCCTGGATCAGGCCGAGACCGATATCGCCGCGGGCACGGTCAAGGCCGTGGTGCTGGCCGGCAACGATCGGGTGTTCAGCGGCGGATTCGATTTGAGCGTGTTCGCCTCCGGTGACGCGGACGCCGGGCACGGGATGCTCGCCGGCGGTTTCGAATTGGCGATCCGGACACTGGCCTTCCCGGCGCCGGTGGTGATGGCCGCGACGGGACCCGCGATCGCGATGGGGTCCTTCCTGCTGCTGAGCGGTGACCATCGAGTGGGCTCGGAGCGGTCGCGCTGCCAGGCCAACGAGGTCGCGATCGGGATGACGCTGCCGGTGGCGGCGCTGGAGATCATGCGGGCGCGACTGACGGCGCCGGCCTTCTCGCGTGCGGTGTCGGTGGCCGCGGTGTTCGCCGGGGACGCGGCGATCGCCGGCGGCTGGCTCGACGAGATCGTGGAGCGCGAGGCAGTGTTGGCGCGAGCTCAGGAAGTAGCGGCGGAGTATGCGGCGACGCTGCACCTGAAGTCGCACGTGGCCAGCAAGCTGAAGGCGCGGTCGTCGGCTCTGGCGGCGATCCAGGCCGGGATCGACGGGCTGGCGGCCGAGTTCAAGATGTCGCTGAGCTGATTTTCGGGATCGGCGGGCGCGCTGTGGCCGCGCGGGCCGCGCCGGTCGCGCCTGCAGCCCTGTTGGCGCCGAAAAAGTCGGCACTCGAGTTGCCCGCCTATGAGCGACAACCCAGCGACAACGCTCAGAGGTAGCCGGAGATCACTGCCCGCTCGCTCGCCAGTGTTCCGGCCTGCACGCGCAGCCGAATGATCCGCTGATGTATTCGGTACTCGGTGGCGCGCGGAGTCGGCCCCGGCCCATACAGGCCCCGACCGTGCTGCCGCACCCGCCCGTGCCGCACCTCCCACCGCAAGGCATCCGATACCGTCTTGGACGGTCGGCCGTCGACGTCGAATCCGTACATCGCGAGCCGATCCACCAATTCCGGCACGGTCGCGGACCCGGAATCGGCCAACAACCAGCTCAGCAGGTAGCGCAGATCTAGCCCCTTCACCCGCATCAAGGCTTCCGCTTTCATGCCGACACGATGCCGGAGGAGTCCGACAACCGCTTCGCAGGCTGCTCGCTGCAACTGGCGCACCCGGGTTGTCGCTCGGTTGTCGCGCATAGGCGGGCAACTCGAGTGCCGCCTTTTTTCGACGCTACGCACGGCCGATACCGCCCGAGGCTGTCGCACCCGCGCACTACGCTGACCTCGATGGCTCTGCACCTGCACCGCGCCGAGCGGACCGATCAGCTCGCCGATGGCCTGGGTGCCATGCTGGCCCAGCCGCTCACCGACCCGTTCGCCACCGAACTGGTGCTGGTGCCCGCCAAGGGCGTCGAGCGCTGGCTCAGCCAACGGCTGTCCAACCACCTCGGCATCTGTGCCGGCGTGCAGTTCCGCAACCCCCGCTCCCTGATCGCCGAGCTGACCGGCACCACGACCACCGACCCGTGGGCCGCCGATGCCATGGTGTGGCCGCTGCTCACCGTCATCGACGACAGCCTCGACGAACCCTGGTGCACCACACTCGCCGCCCACCTCGGCCATCACACCGCCGGGGAGGAACGGGAACTCCGCCAGGGCCGTCGCTACGCCGTCGCCCGACGGCTCGCCGGCCTCTACGCCTCCTACGCGCGGCAACGCCCCCAGCTGCTCACCGACTGGGACGRCCTGCCCGCCGACCTGTCCTGGCAACAGCCCTTGTGGGACAAGCTGATCCAGCGCATCGACGCCCCCGCGCCGCACATCCGGCACGCCGAGACACTGGCCCGGCTCCGCGCCGGACGCAGCGACCTGCCCGAGCGCATCTCGCTGTTCGGRCACACCCGGCTGCCCTCCACCGAGATCGAACTGCTGGGCGCGCTGGCCGTCCACCACGACCTGCACCTGTGGCTGCCACACCCCAGTGACAACTTGTGGCGCGCACTGTCCGGCCGCCGCGTCGCCATTCCCCGCCGCGACGACACCAGCCACCGCGATGTCGGGCATCCACTGCTGGCCACCCTGGGCCGGGACCTGCGCGAACTCCAGCGCGCCCTGCCCGAGCCGACAACCGACGAATACCTATCCACCGCAACCTATCCCGACACCCTGCTGGGCTGGCTGCAATCCGACATCGCCGCCGACGCGGTACGTCCCGACGGCCGGACCCACCAAGAATCCGACCGCTCCGTCCAGATGCACGCCTGCCACGGCCCGGCCCGACAGATCGACGTCCTCCGCGAGGTGCTGCTCGGCCTGCTCGCCGACGACCCCACGTTGGAACCCCGCGACATTCTGGTCATGTGCCCGGACATCGAGACCTACGCACCCCTGATCACCGCCGGGTTCGGGCTCGGCGAGGTGGTCCGCAACGCCCACCCGGCGCACCGGCTGCGGGTGCGGCTGGCCGATCGTGCTCTGGTGCAGACGAATCTGTTGCTGTCGGTGGCCGCGCAACTTCTGGTGCTCGCCGGTGGCCGGGCCGGGGCCAGCGAGGTGCTCAACATCGCCTCGGCCGCCCCGGTGCGGGCCCGGTTCTCCTTCACCGATGACGATCTGGACGCCGTCACCGGGTGGGTGCGCGAGGCGAACATCCGGTGGGGCTTCGACCAGCCGCACCGGACACCCTACGGCGTCGAATTCCTGCACAACACCTGGCGATTCGGCGTCGACCGGGTACTCGCCGGGGTCGCCATGTCCGACGATTCCCGCGCCTGGCTGGGCACCACGCTGCCGCTCGACGATGTCAGCAGCAACCGGGTGGAACTGGCCGGCCGCTTCGCCGACTTCGTGCAGAAGCTCACGGACACCATCCACGCCATGAGCGGTACCCGCACCCTTGCCGACTGGCTGCAGACACTCACCGACGGTATCGAGGCGCTGGCCTTCGACGACGAGGAATGGCCGGCCGCCCAGGTGCAACGCGAGTTCGCCGATATCGCCGAGAGCTCGGGCGCAGGCTCCGTCTTGCTGCGCCTCAGCGATATTCGCGCGCTGCTGGACCGGCACCTGGCCGGGCGCCCCACCCGCGCCAACTTCCGGACCGGCACGCTGACGGTGTGCACGATGGTGCCGATGCGCTCGGTGCCGCACCGGGTGGTGTGCCTGGTCGGCCTGGACGACGGAGTCTTCCCACGCCTCGGCGCCGTCGACGGTGACGATGCGCTGGCCCGCGACCCGATGACCGGTGAGCGCGATATCCGCTCCGAGGACCGCCAACTCCTGCTCGACGCGATCGGCGCCGCCACCCAGACCCTGGTGATCACCTATACCGGCGCCAATGAGTACAGCGGGCAGCCGCGGCCCCCCGCGGTGCCGATCGCCGAACTCCTCGACACCCTGCAAGCCACCGCCGCCGGCCCCGTCGACCAACTGGTGACCCGGCATCCGCTGCAGCCCTTCGACGTCCAGAACGTGCAGCCGGGCCGACTGATCCCGGACTCGCCGTTCACCTTCGACCCGACGGTGCTCGACACCGCCCGCGCGATGGCGGGCACGCGCGGCCCGCAACCGGACTTCATCTCCGGTCCACTGCCCGAACACCCGACCGGCGACGTGTCGCTGGCCGATCTGATCGCGTTCTTCAAGAACCCGGTCAAGGGCTTCTTCCGGGCGCTGGACTACACCCTGCCGTGGGATGTGGACGGAGTGTCCGATGTGATGCCCGTCGAGATCGACGCGTTGCAGGAATGGACGGTCGGCGACCGGATGCTCGGCGACATCATGCGCGGGATGACCCCGCAGGACGCGCAACAGGCCGAATGGCGGCGCGGCACGCTACCGCCGGGAAAGCTGGGCTGGCGGCTGTCGGTGCAGCTGCGCGATCAGGCCGCCCTGCTGGCGGCCGAGGCACTGCGCTACCGTCGCGCCGACGGCCAGGCATTCGACGTGGACATCGACCTCGGGGCGGGGCGACGGCTCACCGGGACGGTGAACTCCGTCTTCGCCGATCGGCTGGTCAGCGTCACCTACTCCAAGCTCGGCGGTCAACACCTGCTCGCCTCCTGGATTCCGTTGCTGGCGTTGACAGCTCAGCGCGGGCAGCAGTGGTCGGCGGTGTGCATCGGCAGGCCGCCGCGCGGCACCACTCCGCGCATCCAGGGCCTGGACGGTCCGAACGACTCCGTGGTCCTGCTGCGCGATCTCGTCGCCATGTACGACGAGGGCCGGCGGCGCCCGCTCCCGCTGCCGATCAAGACCTCCTACGCGTGGGCCGGGGCCCGCCACGTCGGCGACGACCCGGCGCAAGCGGCCAACTACCGCTGGCGCAACGATCGTGACGACCCGGCAATTGCACGAGTGTGGGGTCGCGACCCCGGCCTGGACGAACTGGTGGGCCTCGACGAGTACGCGCAGCGGCTGTGGCTGCCGCTGCTGCAGGCCGAGGGGGTGGCGCCGTGAACGACGCTTGCAACCGCATGAGCGATGAGGTGCGCACCTTCGACCTGACCGGGCCCCTGCCCGCGCCGGGATCGACCACCGTGCTGGAGGCCAGCGCCGGCACCGGAAAGACCTTCGCGCTGGCCGGTTTGGTGACCCGGATGGTCGCCGAGGGCCGGGCCACCCTCGACGAGATGCTGCTCATCACCTTCGGCCGGGCCGCCAGCCAGGAACTCCGCGAACGGGTGCGCGGCCAGATCGTGGGCGCACTCGCCGCGTTCGCGGATCCATCGGCGGCGGACAACAATCTGCTGCGCCACCTGATCGCCGAGGACCGCGACGCGCGGCATCAGCGGCTGCGCGACGCATTGGCCGGATTCGATGCCGCCACCATTGCGACCACGCATCAGTTCTGCCACATCGTGCTGAAATCCCTTGGTGTGGCCGGTGACAGCGACAGCGGCGTCACCCTGGTGGAGAGCCTCGACGAACTGGTGTCCGAGATCGTCGACGACCTGTACCTGGCCCGGTTCGGCAATGACTCCGACCCACCCCGGCTGAGTTACCGTGACGCCCAGAAGCTCGCGTCCCAGGTGGTGCGCAACCCGGCGACCGAACTGCGGCCGCTGGAGGCCGACCCGGACTCGCTCACCGCGGAGTGCCTGAGCTTCGCCCGAGATGTGCTGGCGGAGTTGGAGATCCGCAAACGGCGCCGCGGCGTACTGGGCTACGACGATCTGCTGACCCGACTGGCCGACGCGCTGGCCGACCCCGATTCGGCGGCCCGGGTGCGAATGCCACAACGCTGGCCGGTGGTCATGGTCGACGAGTTCCAGGACACCGATCCGGTGCAGTGGCAGGTCATCGAGCGGGCCTTCGCCGGGCAGTCGACGCTGATCCTGATCGGCGACCCGAAACAGGCCATCTACGCCTTCCGCGGCGGCGATATCGACACCTACCTGCGGGCCGCGGAAACCGCCGGGGACAAACAGACCCTCGGCATCAACTGGCGCAGCGACGCCGCCCTGGTGAACCGGCTGCAGGTGGTGCTCGGCGGCGCTCAACTCGGCGGTCCCGGCATCGTCGTACACGAGGTGTCCGCGCATCATCAGGGCCACCGCCTGTCCGGTGCACCGCGCAACGATCCGTTCCGGTTGCGGGTGGTGACCCGCAGCGGCAAGGGCACCCGGACCATCGGGATCGACCGTCTCCGTGAGCACATCGGCCGAGACCTGGCCGCCGATATCGGCGCGCTGCTGGCCGGCGGCGCCACCTTCGCGGGCCGGCCGCTGGAGGCCCGCGATATCGCCGTCATCGTGGAAACCCACAAGGACGCCCGGGCCTGCGACACCGCGCTCGCCGAGGCCGGTATCCCCGCGGTGTACACCGGGGATTCAAATGTGTTCGCCTCGGCCGCCGCGCAGGATTGGCTGTGCCTGCTGGAGGCGTTCGAGCAGCCGCACCGCCCCGGCCTGGTCCGGGCGGCGGCATCGACGGTGTTCTTCCGCGAAACCGCGGAAAGCCTTGCCGCCGGAGGTGACCCGCTGACCGACCGGGTCGCCGAGGATCTGCGGAGCTGGGCTGGGCACGCCAGGGAACGCGGGGTGGCCGCGGTGCTGGAGGCCGCGCAGCTGGGCGGAATGGGCAAGCAGGTGCTGTCCTGGCAGGGCGGCGAGCGGTTGATGACCGACCTGGCCCACGTCACCCAGCTGCTGCAGAACGCTGCGCACCGTGAAGGATTCGGTTTGCCCGCGCTACGCGACTGGCTGCGCACCCAGACAACCGAGGAGGCCGGGTCGGCCGAACGCAACCGTCGCCTCGACAGTGACGCCGCTGCGGTGCAGATCATGACGGTGTGGGTCTCCAAGGGCCTGCAGTACCCGATCGTGTATCTGCCGTTCGCGTTCAACCGATACTCGCCGGACCCGAATCCGGTGCTCTACCACGACGAAGGCGTCCGCTGCCTCTACGTGGGCGACCCCGATCCGGTGGTGCTGCGCACCGGCAAGGCCGAGGCCGCCGCCAATGACAGCCGACTGACCTACGTGGCGATGACGCGCGCCTGCTCGCAGGTGGTGGCGTGGTGGGCGCCGTCCTGGGACGAACCCAACGGCGGGCTGTCGCGGCTGATGCGGGGCCGCTCGCCCGGCGAGGCCGAGGTGCCCGCCGTCTGCAGCCCCGCCAAGGTCTCCGACCTCGATGCGCTGGCCCGGCTGCGCGCGTGGGAGGAAGCCGGCGGCCCGGTGCTGGAGGAATCGCTGATCGAGCCGATCACCCCGGCACCGGCGCCGCCGGCGCCCACCGAACTCGCGGTGCGCCATTTCCACCGCGCCATCGACACCTCGTGGCGGCRCACCTCGTACTCCGGTCTGCTGCGGGCCGCCGAAGAGTCCCCGGTGTCCAGTGAGCCGGAGGTGGCCGAACTCGACGATGAGGTGGCCGATATCCCGCTGGTGGCACCGGCTTCCGGCGCGGATGTGCCCTCGCCGATGGCCGAGCTTCCCAGCGGGGCGGCCTTCGGCTCGCTGGTGCACGCGGTGCTGGAGACCGCCGACCCGTTCGCAGCCGATCTGGCCACCGAATTGGCCGAGCACGTGCGCAAACACGCCGCGCRCTGGCCGGTGACGGTGGCTGCCGAGGAACTGGCCGCAGCACTCGTCCCGATGCACGACACCGACCTGGGCCCGCTGGCGCCCGGGGTCACGCTGCGCCAGATCGGCCTGCCGGACCGGTTGCGGGAGTTGGACTTCGAGTTCCCACTGGCCGGCGGCGACATCGCGGCCGGGACGTTCGCGCGGTTGTCCGACGTCGGCGCACTGCTGGCCGAGCATCTGAGCGCCGACGACCCGCTGGCGTCCTACGCGGGCCGGTTGTCGGCGGGTGCGCTGGGCCGGCAACCGCTGCGGGGATATCTGTCGGGCTCGGTGGACGCGGTGCTGCGGATCGGTGAGCGGTTCGTGATCGTGGACTACAAGACCAACTGGCTGGGCATCGCCGATACGCCGCTCACCGCCGCCGACTACGGCCGCGAACGCATGGTCGAGGCCATGCTGCACTCCGACTATCCGCTGCAGGCACTGCTCTACAGCGTGGTGCTGCACCGCTATCTGTCGTGGCGGTTGCCCGGCTACGACCCGCAGCGCCACCTCGGTGGGGTGATGTATCTGTTCGTACGGGGCATGTGTGGTGCGCTCACCCCCGTGCAGGACGGCCATCCCGCAGGTGTCTTCAGCTGGGACCCCCCGGCCGCGCTGACCATCGCACTGTCCGACCTCCTGGGGCGTCCATGATCATCGACGACTTCGAACCGGCCGATATCCAGGTGGCACAACGGTTGACGGCACTGGCCGGGGAGACCTCGGAGGACGTGGCGCTGGCCGTGCGGCTGGTCGTGCGGGCGCTGCGCGGCGGCTCGGTGTGCGTGGATCTGCGTGCGGCCGCAGCGTCGGTGGACCTGGTGGCCGATGACTGGCTGGCGGCGGTGGCGGCGAGCCCGCTGGCCCAGACACCGCCGGTGCTGCGACTGTTCGGCGATCTGCTCTATCTGGACCGGTATTGGCTGGAGGAGCAGCAGGTGTGCGCCGATGTGCTGGCACTGGCCGGGACCGTTCCCCCCGGGCAGGCTCCGGATGTACTGCGGCTGTTCGACGACGACTACGCCGAGCAGCGCGAAGCGGCCAACATGGCGCTCTCCCAGGGACTCACGGTGCTCACCGGTGGGCCGGGCACCGGCAAGACCACGACGGTGGCGCGGCTGCTGGCCCTGCTGGCCGAGCAGGCGGCGCTGGAGGGCAGGCCTTCCCCGCGGATCGCGCTGGCCGCGCCCACCGGCAAGGCAGCGGCCCGGTTGCAGGAGGCGGTGCAGACCGCTGTCGACGAACTCGACGGGGCGGACCGGTCCCGGCTGACCGGTCTGCAGGCCACCACGTTGCACCGGCTGCTCGGGTCGCGGCCGGACACCTCGTCGCGCTTCCGCCATCACCGCGGCAACCGGCTTCCGCATGATGTCATCGTCGTCGACGAGACCTCGATGGTGTCGCTGACCATGATGGCCCGATTGTTGGAGGCCGTCCGCCCGGACACCCGGCTGCTGCTGGTGGGTGATCCGGATCAGCTGGCATCGGTGGAAGCCGGTGCGGTGCTGGCGGATCTGGTGCAGGGGCTGGGTGCGTCACGGGTGGCGTCGTTGCGGACCTCGCATCGGTTCGGGGCCGACATCGGTGATCTGGCCGCCGCGGTGCGCGACGGCGATGCCGACGCCGCGCTGCAGGTGCTGCGTTCCGGTGGGGAGCACATCGAGTGGCTGCGCTCGGCCCAGTCGTTGCGCGATGTGCTGTTGCCGCAGGCACTTCGGTTGCGGGAGGCGTGCGTGCTCGGCGACACGGCGACCGCGCTGCAGACGCTGGAGGAACACCGGTTGCTGTGCGCGCACCGGCGCGGCCCGTTCGGGGTGGCGCACTGGAACCGTCAGGTGGAACGGTGGCTGACCGAGGCGACCGGCGAGCCGCTGTGGTCCACGTGGTACGCCGGACGGCCGATCCTGGTGACCGCCAACGACTATGGACTCAAGTTGTACAACGGGGACACCGGAGTGACGGTGGCATCACCGGACGGCTTGCGGGTGGCGGTCGGCGCCTTGTCATTCACCCCGGGCCGGCTGGCAGAGGTGGAGACCATGCACGCGATGACGATCCACAAGTCGCAGGGCAGCCAGGCCGCCGAGGTGACGGTGCTGCTGCCTCCGGAGGATTCCCGGCTGCTGACCAGGGAGTTGTTCTACACCGCGGTGACACGGGCCCAGCGCCGCGTGCGGGTGGTGGGATCCGAAGCCGAGGTGCGCGCAGCGATCGACCGGCAGGCCGTACGGGCCACCGGGCTCGGGTTGCGGTTGCGGGTTTAGCCGGGTGTTCGATCGTATTCCGATCCACTTTCGGTATCAATCGATGCTCAACGAGTGTTGGATCGTCGGCGCCGGTGTGATCTACCCTTCACCCACCGCAGAAATTGAAACGTTTCACATTGCGGAAGCGGGCGGTTAACTCGATGAGGAGCTGACAATGAGACCAGAGACAACTGCCCGATCCATATGGTGGACAGCATTTGTCGCGGGGATGGCGTCCTATATCGACGCTGCCGCCATCGTCACCAGCGGGACCGCCGTCGTCATGCTCAGCGACAGCATGGGCTTGAGCGCCGGGCAGATCGGCGCCGCCTCGGCCTCCCTCACCGTGGCCATCGCCATCGGCTCCGTGATCGGCGGACGCCTCGGCGACCGGTTCGGGCGCCGCTCGGTCTTCCTGGTGACCATGGCGGTGATCCTGGTGGGCGCGGTGGTGGTCATTCTCGCGCCGACATACGGCTATCTCGTGTCGGGCCTGGTGCTGATCGGCCTGGGCGCCGGGGCCGACCTGCCCGTCTCGTTGGCGACGATCGCCGAGGCCGCCAAGGCCGGCCAGCGCGGCAGTCTGGTGACCTTCTCGCACTTGCTCTGGAAACTCGGCACCATCGCCAGCCTGGCGCTCGGCTCGGTGTTCGGCGACTCGGGCCGCAGCGGCGCGCAGATCATGTACGCCCACATCGGACTGGTCACACTGCTGACCCTGCTCGCCCGGATCAGCCTGCCCGAATCAGATCGTTGGCAGACCGCCCGCGCCGTCGCGCTCGATGACGCCACCGGGACGCGGTCGAAGGGCGCGCTGCGCGAACTGATGAAACCGCCCTACGTGCTGTCGTTCACGGCCCTGATCGTCTTCTACGCACTCATGAACCTGGGCAGTAACACCAACGGCCAGTTCGGCGCCTACATGTTCGTCAAGGTCGCCGGGTCCACCGTGAGTCACTTCTCGACGGTCAAGCTGATCGCCACCGCGGTGGGCTTCTTCCTGGTGTTCGTGCTGATGAAGGTTGTCGACGGCCCCAATCGGATGAAGTGGTTCGTGTTCGGCGCGTTGTGCTCGGTGGCGGGCTCTGCGCTACCCGCGATCGCCGGACCGACGACCTTCACGCTCTCGACGATGCTGGTCCTCTGGGCCATCGGCACCGTGTTCGCCAGCGAGGCCATGATGAAACTCTGGACCCAGGAATCGTTTCCGACCTTGCTGCGCTCCACGGCCCAGGGCGCGATCATCGCGGCGGCCCGCGGCCTGGCCGCGGCGTTCGCCTTGCTGACTCCGACCATCCTGCTGGCTGGGCCGCGCGCGCTGTTCGCCTTTCTCGCGGTGGTGGTCGTCGTGGCAACGTCGACCGCCTTCTTCACCTTCCGCAATCGAACAACCACCGAACTCGACGAAGACGAAGCTGCACAACAGGTTTCGGACTCCGACATCGAAAGGATCCACAAGTGACCGCCCACAGCTCGCCGGTGATCGAAACCGTCAGCGTTCAACTGTTCCAGAGCGCCAAGATGACAGTCCTCGACTCGGACGGCCATGACCATCCCGGGCCACGCACCGAGATCACGCTGGCGCTGCTGCGGGTGCGCGACACCGACGGCGCCGAAGGCGTGGTCGTCGGGAAACCGGCCTACCTTCGGGCCGACCAGGTGGAACAACACCTGCGGCCCGTGCTCACGAACACCGATCCGTTGATGCGGGAACACATCGGCGAGGATCTCTTCCGACGTTCACGCTCGCGCGCGGCGGAACTGCCGGACCACACCCTGAGCTATGTGGATCAGGCGTTGTGGGACCTGGCCGGAAAGCGCTTCGGCACACCGGTGTGGAAGCTTCTGGGTGGCTTCAAGGAACGAGTGCTCGCCTATGGGAGCGTCATGTGCGGCGACGACATACCGGGCGGGTTGGCCACCCCGGAGGACTACGCACGCTTTGCCGTCGAGTTGGTGGAGCGCGGCTACCGCGGGATCAAGCTGCACACCTGGATGCCGCCCATCGAGGGTGCGCCGAGTGTCGAACGGGATATCGCCGCGTGCGCCGCGGTCAGGGAGGCGGTCGGCCCGGGGATCGATCTGATGCTCGACGGATATCACTGGTATTCGCGGACCCAGGCGTTGCAGATCGGCAGGGCCCTCGATGAATTGAAGTTCGCGTGGTTCGAGGAACCGATGGACGAGTACTCGACGCAGTCCTACCGGTGGTTGTCCGAGCAGGTGGCAACACCCGTGGTGGGCCCGGAGACCGTCGCGGGACGGCACCGGTCCCGGGCGGACTGGGTGCTCGGCACCTGCGACATCTTGCGTGCCGGCGCCATGAACACCGGCGGAATCACTCCGGCGCTCAAAGCTGCACACCTCGCTGATGCGTTCGGCATGACGTGCGAGATCCACGGGCACGGCGCGGCCAACCTGGCGCTGGTCGGCGCCTCACCCAATGCGCCCTGGTACGAGCGCGGACTGCTTCACCCTCATGTGGACTACGACTGGGTGCCGCCGCATCAACTCGCGAACGTGGATCCGCTGGCCAAGGACGGTCACGTGGACATGCCGTCACTACCCGGCCTGGGTGAGCAGTTCGATTTCGAGTACATCGACGCCCATACGACCGTGAGGTACTGACCCGGCAACCGCCGGGGAGTCAGATCCGGGCGTTCAGACCGTCTTGGCGGCGAAGGCCGCGCTGGAGACGATGCCGATCGCGAGGGCGATCGTGCCGTATCCGAGGACGGCGGCGGCCACGACGGCGGCGATGGAGCCGGCGCCCAGCAAAACCAACACTATGCCCAGAAGTACACCGCTCATGATCGCGCCCTTTCGTATGACTGCCGTCACAATGTAGCGCATAGCGTGCCGTGAATCACAGTCATACGGGCGGCAGTTCGGACACGATCGCTTACGCGCATTTGCGCAGCGCACAGCGGTGTTTGCGGCGATCCGGAACCGAATTTTTGTTAGGCAGGCGTAGTACCGATCACTGCCTGGCTCAGTTAGATGAACTAGGCGTTTCCGGACCGCAGAAGTGCCAGCAGATCAGGCATCGGCACGGTCGCGATACCGATCTGGGCATCCCCGATCCCGTACGGCAGAACGAGGGTGTCGGCGTGCACGAGGGCACCGCAGGAGTAGACGACATTGGGCACGTAGCCGTCCTGCTCGTCGGGAGTCGGCGTCAGCAACGGTCGGCGAAGCCGGCCGATCATCCGGGTGGGGTCATCCAGATCGAGCAGAATCGCCCCGATCCGGTAGGTCCGCATCGGCCCGACCCCGTGGGTGAGGACCAGCCAACCCTCCTCGGTTTCCAGCGGCGGGCCGCAATTGCCCAACTGCAACGTCTCCCACGCCTGCAGCGGCCGCTGACACGGCAACGTCGTGGTCCACACCGAGAGGTCATCACTGAAGGCGACGCTGTTCGATTCCCGATCCGACCGTGACATGGCGGCGAAACGGCCGTTCACTCGGCGCGGGAACAACGCCAGCCCCTTGTTCGCCGCCGCGTCGCCCACCAGGGGCCCGGAGGTGAAGGACAGGAAATCGTCGGTGGTCAACAGCTGCTGGCTGATCCGCGATCCGCTGTAGGCGGTGTAGGTGGCGTGGTAGACCACCGAACCGTCGTCGTCGACGAAGCGCACCAAACGCGCGTCCTCCATGCCGACGGCTTCCGCCTCGGTCGCCGGCCACAGCACGCGCTCGGAAAGATCGGTGTCCGAAGCGAATTCGATGGCGTAAGCGCGGTCAGCTATCGACCGGATCAGGTCGATCGTCTCCGGTGCGTGCCTGCGGGTGACGCGATGGCGGTGCAGCCAGTCCAACTGGCCCTCAAGGTCGGTCCGGGTGAATCGTTCGCCCAGCCCCGCGAGCACGTACTCCGCGGCCTCCGCCTCGTGCGCGCGTGCCAACTCGTGGCGGAAAACCGAAGCGTCGAGCAGCGTCGGTGTCGTCAACCCGGCTGCGGCGAACGGCACCGGCTTGTCGATGACGGCGACACCCGTGTCGTCGATGGTTCCGGTGCGGAACCCTATCGAGGACCGATGTCCCTCGCCGATGCCGCGCACACTCATCACGAATCGCAGGCTGCCCGGCGCGGTGGCCCCCTGATCGGGGTGCGCAACGATGCTCGGATTGCACAGGGCGGCACCCTCGATCGCCACTTCGTTGGTGAACGTCGCTCCCAGCAGCAGCATGCGATCCGGTGACAACTCCATATCGGGATCCAGCCGGTCGGTGAGCTCACGGGCATGTTTGCCGAAGGTCACCACCAGATCGCGGTGTCGCCCGCCGAAGCGCGTCATCACATCGTTCATCGACACCTGCACGTCGTCCTCGCTCAGCGCGAGCACCCGCCGCAGCGCCGCTCCGGCCCGGGATTCATGTGCTTCGAATCCCTCCTGCCCCGGCACGAACAGGGTGGTGATGACGCGGGACCGGTCGGCGATCAGCCGTTGTGGGCTCCGGGTGACCAACGCATCCCGCACCGCCGTCACTGGGTCACGCCGACGAACCGCCGGGCTTGCTGAAAGGTCGACAGCAGCGCCAGTGTCGATTCCGCGCCCTGGTTGAGGTTCACACCGTCGGCGTGCAGACCGTCGAATCCCCCTCCGGTCTCGGCATTCCACATCACCGCCCCGGCATCGTTGTCGCCCTGGAACCAGGCGGCCGCGGCGCGCACGGTGTCCGGCCAGATCGCCGCGGCATCCACCGTCGACGCGCGCGCACAGGCGTCGGCCAGCGAGGACACCTCGATCGGCTGTTGGTCGAAGCCCGGCCGCGGCTCACCCGCGGCCCAGCCACCGGCCGGTGTCGGCGACAGGTGACCGCCGGACGTCTCCTGCCCGATCAGCCAGCCCAGCAGGTCCAACCCGCGCTGGCACAGCGCGGCGTCGTCGAGCGCGCCACCGGCGGCGATCATCGCCTCCGCGAGTACCGCGTTGGCGTAGCTCAGGCGGGCCTCCGGCCACGGCCAGTCGGTGTCACCGTTCGCTTCGGACAGACCGGCGGCGTAATCGCCGACCAGCTTGCGTGCGGCGGCATTGGCGGGGTCGACGCTGAGCAGCTCGGCCGCACCGWTGGCCGCGAAGGCCATGGCCCGCGGCCACGTCGAACGGCCGTGCGCGGCCCGCTCGAACTGGATCACCGCGAGCCTGCGGATCAACCCGTTGTCACTGTGCGCGGCAGCGGAGCCCAGTCCCCACAGGCATCTGCCCCAGCAGTCGTCGAACGCGTACGCATCGGTCCATCGCCCGGTGTGGTCCATGCGATTTCGGCAACCGCCGAGGTAGGCCTGCGCCTCATCGAGGAACCTGACCGCGACCTTGGCCAAACCGCGTACCGCATCACCGGCGTCGGGTTCCCGGGTGGTGACCACCAGCACCCTGGCCATATCGTCGGTGCAGTAGCCGTGCTCGCGCCGCGGCTGCGCACCGCAGGCGTGCTCAAAGGTGCCGTGGTGATCCGACAACGCGAGCAGATGTTCGAATCCGGGTTCTAGAACGCCCATGTGCGTTCCCGCGGCTTCGAGATCTGCTGCGCCACAGCCTGATAAGACTTTGCGACCAGGGACCAGGCCATGGTGGGCGCGAGCCGCCGCGCTTCGGCGGCCATGCCGCCGGCCAGCCGAGGATCGGACAGGACCGACCGCAGCGCTGCCGTCATCGCGTCGGGATCATCGTGGGCGACGATGAGTCCGGCGCCGCTGCCGAGCAGCTCCACCGCGTGCGGGAAGGCGGTCGCGACCACCGGACGTCCGCTGGCGATCGCGTCCACCAGGACCCCGGAGGTGACCTGTTCGGTGGAGTCATACGGCAGCACCACCAAGGCCGCGCTCTGCGCCAGCGCCGCCAGCGAGGCCGTGCTGCGGTAGGTGGCGTCGAAGGAGACCGAGCCCGTCACCCCGAGTCGCTGCGCCTGTTCGGCACGTGCCTCGCGATAGGCCTCACCTTCATGCGCCAGCACCTTCGGATGGGTCCGGCCGGCGATCAGGTAGCGCGGGTTGCCCCGCAGCCCCTGCAGCGCCCCCATCGAATCGATGACCCGCTCGACGCCCTTGCCGGGACCGAGCAATCCCCAGGTCAGCATCGTCGGCCTACCGGCACGCTTGGTGGGCAGGCCGGTCGGGGCGGTCGACCCGTGCGGGATCGTGGAGACCTTGCGGCGTTCGACGTCGAACCCGGAGCGCAGCAACGCCCCGGCCGAGTCGGACATCACGACCACGTGGTGGGCCAGGCTCATCACCGCTTCGAGCACCGAGCGCTGATGCGGGGTGGGGTGACCGGGCACGGTGTGTAGCACGACGATGGACGGAATGCTCAGTCCGCCAAGGATATCGACCACTTCGTCACCGTCGGTGCCGCCGTAGATGCCGAACTCGTGCTGGATGACGGCGACATCACTGTCGTTGAGCAGCTCCGCGCAGGCGGCCACCGACGTCGAGGAGCCATTGACGAGTTCGCCGACGACGCGCCCGCTGAGGCTCGGCGGCCCATCGGCCACCCGCACGACGTTGACGCGCGAACCGTTGGCGGACAGTCCGTCGGCCAGTGCCGCGCTGAAATTCGCGAGCCCGCAGGGAGTGGGCGGATAGGTGCTGAGCAGGCCGACGGACGGGGTGCGGCCGCGCGGGCGCTCCAGCACCGGGGTGCCCGAGAAGTGGAAGGAGGGTGCGTTGGATACAGCAGTCAAGGGTGATCCCTAAAAGGCGGATGTCACCTGAGTGTCCGGCGCGAGCTGACGCTCGGCGAGTGCAACGGCGGACGGCTGACTCATCCCGGACCGGCTGGGTTCCCAACTTCCCCCACGTTACACCCCGTGACCTGTACCCGAGGGGTCAACGTCGGCGGGCTGGAGCGCAGCGACCGGGGAATCGACGAYGGTGGGCAGGAGCGCAGCGACCGGGGAATCAATGACGGCGGGCTGGAGCGCAGCGACCGGGGAATCAACGACGCCGGGCACGCGCCCGGCGCACCGCCTCCTCGACGACGCGTTCGGCCACCGCGGCCAGTTTGCGGTGCTCGGCCTGGCTCATCGCCCGCAGCTGATCGAACGACTCGGCGGCGCTGCGGCCGGTGCGCGACCGGATGATGCCGATCGCCTGATCGATGACCGGTCGGGTCAACAACGCCGTCTGCAACTGATCCGTCAGCGCCAACGCGTCGGCGAGGATGCGCGCGTTGTGCGCCGCGACCGCCGCCGGCTTGGCGAACAGTTCCCCGAACTGCGCGGCGTGCTCGTCGAAACTGTTCTTGCCGTAGGCGTAGACGGTGATCGCGCCGACCACGCGATCGGAGACGATCAGCGGCAACGCCAGTGCGCTGTGCACCCCCAGGCGCCCGGCCCGCGGGCCGAACCGCGGCCAGGACTGGTCGCCGCCCAGCGAACCCGACCACACGGTGCGTCCCGCCTCGGCCGCGGTGACCCCCGGCCCCTCCTGCAGCAGCCCGTACTGGATCTCGTCGAGTGCGGTGACGAACGGCGCGCTGGCCGCCGACGCCACGACGGTCCGGTCCCCGTGTTCCCCGTGCATCAGCGTGACCCCGACACCATCGGCGCCCGGCACCGCGCGGACGGCCGACGCGGCGACCTCGGCGAGCACCTGCGCCAGTCCGAGGCTGTCGGCCACCAGGCCGGCCAGCCGGGTCAGCCCGGCCTGCAGGTCGGCGGCGGCCGAGTTGCCCTCGTCCCGTGTGGGGGACTCCGCCGTCGACATCTACACCCGGGCCGCGTCGGGGCGGTCGGGCAGCGCCAGCCGGAAGATGGTCCGCAGCGTCTGCAGATACTGGCGCGGCAGCGAACCRGTGGTGTAAGCGAGATCGTATTTCTCGCACAGCTCGCGTACCCGCTCGCCGATCTGCGGGTAGTGGTTGCTCGGCAGATCGGGGAACAGGTGGTGCTCGATCTGGTAGCAGAGGTTGCCGCTGGAGAACGCCAGCACCGGTCCGGCCTTGAAGTTCGCCGCGCCCAGCATCTGGCGCAGATACCACTCCGCCCTGGTCTCGTTCTCGATGGACTCCGGGGTGAACTGCTGTACGCCGTCGGGGAAATGCCCGCAGAAGATCACCACGTAGGTCCACAGGTTGCGCAACAGGTTGGCGCTGAGGTTGGCGCCCAGCGCGCGCCGCCACCGCCTGCCGCTGAGGGCCGGCCACACCAGGTAGTCCTTGGTCACCTGCCTGCGGATCTTGGCGAGCATCTTCTGCGTCACCGCATCCTTGGCTTCCTCGGAATCGGCGCGTTCACGATCCGAGTGGTAGCCGTGCCGGGCGATCCCCCACTCGAAGATGAGCGCCAGCAGGAAGTTTCGCAGCGGTTGGAACAGGTGCTCCCGCTTCCATGGCTGGTCGCGGGTCACCCGCAGCACACCGAACCCGAGATCGTCGTCGACCCCGAGCACGTTGCTGAACACGTGGTGGCGGTAGTTGTGCGAGTACTGCCACTGCGACGAGGGCCCCACCATGTCCCACTCCCAGCTGGTGGAATGGATCTCCGGATCGTTCATCCAATCCCACTGGCCATGGCTGACGTTGTGCCCGATCTCCATGTTCTCAACGGATTTGGCGTACGCCAGCGCGGACGTGCCGATGATCCAGCCGGTCTTGGAGCGGGTCCCGGCAATGGTCAGCCGGGCCGCCAGGTCCAGGGTGCGCTGGAACACAATGGTCCGCCGGATGTAGGACGCGTCCTTGGCACCCAGGCTCTCCTCCACATCGCTGCGGATGCGGTCCAGTTCTGCCCCGAATGCCTCGACGTCGGCACTACTCATGTTCGCGTATTCCGCGATATCGCTGATTGCCACCTGAGTTCCTGGTCCGATGTGCGGCGGCGAGGGTCCGGACCACCTGCGGTGTGCCCTCAAGCCTATGCCCCGACCGCGATGTGCGCCAAGTCGGTGCGCGGATGCGCAAGACTGGAGTCATGACAGAAACCGCCGCCACCCGCGTCGCGGTCTACCTCGACTTCGACAACATCGTGATATCGAGATACGACCAGGTCAACGGCCGCAACTCGTTTCAGCGCGACAAGGCGAAGGGCTTGGAAACCGAGAAGCTGAACCGCGCGACTGTCGACGTCGGCGCGATTCTGGACTTCACGTCGTCATTCGGGACGCTCGTTCTCACCCGGGCGTACGCCGACTGGTCGGCAGACGTCAATGCCGGATACCGCCAGCAGGTGGTGGGCCGTGCGGTCGATCTGGTGCAACTCTTCCCCGCCGCCGCGTACGGCAAGAACGGCGCCGACATCCGGCTGGCGGTCGACGCCGTCGAGGACATGTTCCGGCTGCCCGACCTGACCCATGTGGTGATCGTGGCCGGAGACTCCGATTACATCGCCCTGGCGCAGCGCTGCAAACGGCTGGGCCGCTACGTGGTGGGAATCGGGGTCGCCGGCTCCTCCAGTCGCGCGCTGGCCGCCGCCTGCGACGAGTTCGTCGTCTACGACGCGCTGCCCGGGGTGCCGGTGTTCGAACCCGAACCGGTCACCGAACCGCAGAAGAACACCCGGCGCAAGAAGTCCGAGCCCGAGGAACCCGACCCGCAGACCGCGGCGACCGCGCTGTTGACGCGTGCACTGCAGATCGGGCTGGAGAAGGACGACGTCGACTGGCTGCACAACTCGGCGCTGAAGGCGCAGATGAAGCGGATGGATCCGTCGTTCAGCGAAAAGTCGCTGGGCTTCCGGTCTTTCAGTGATTTTCTGCGATCCCGCACGGATGTCGTTGAGCTCGACGAGAGTTCGACGACCCGGATGGTGCGGCTGCGCAGCGCGGACTGAGACACGAAAATCGAAAATTCCCAATAAAATTCGCGCCGCCAGATCGGTCGCACCGAGGTGTATGGTCGAGGAACAGGGACCACCTCAGGCCCCCTCATCGAAGGGGCCACCATGGCCGACAAGTCTCCGCGTCAAAGCATGACGAAGAAAACCGGCAAGTCTCTCAAGGAGAAACGCGCGGCCAAGCGCGGAGATTCGTCCAGCAACACGACCGACGACGTCTTCAACAACAAGAAGCGCTGACCACCGCTCCCCGAGCGTGCACACAGATCGCGATATGGGGTCCGATCACGCTCTGAGCGCACCGCCATCCCGGCAACGAGCGACAAAGACGATTTGTCGCTGAGATGTCGCTCCGAGGTGGGCACTTGCCACCCCCGATTTTCAGCGCGCAGTGAGCATGGCGCCCGGCACGGGATTACCGCGCGGCCCCGTTGAGTTGCGGCGCGTCGATGAGCCCGCGCTCCACGCCCCACATGGTCGCGATGGTCTTGTACTCGCCCGTTTTGATCAGGTGTTCCAACGCCCGCGACAACGGCCCCGACAGCGCAGAGCCCTTGGCGACCGGCCAGCCGTACGGCGCCGAGTCGAACACCTCACCCGCGGGCACCAGTGCCCCGCCGCTGAGCTTGATCGCGAACCCGGTGACCGGTGAATCCGCGGACATGGCATCGATCTCCCCGGCGATCAGCGCGGCGGTCACGTCGTCCTGCCGGGTGAACACCACCTTCTCGATCGGCGCCAGCCCGGCCGCCACGCACGCGTCGCTCTTGGCCGGAATCTCCACTGTTTCCTGAAGTACGCTGTGCGCCACGCCAACCCGTAGCCCACACGCCGCCGCCGGGTCGATCGAGGAGTCCCGCTGCTGGGCCCACAGCGTGCCCGCCTCGAAGTAGGTGACGAAGTCGACCAGCTTCTGGCGATCCAGCGTGTCGGTGAACGACGACATCCCGACGTCCAGCGAGCCGTTCTGCACCGCGGGGATGATGTCGTCGAATTCGCTCTCGCGGTACTGCGTGGTCAGCCCCATCGTGCGGGCGACCGCGTCCATCAGGTCCACGTCGAAGCCCACGATCTCGCCCTCGGAGTTGGTGAATTCGTTGGGGGCGTAGGGCACGTTGACCCCGATGATCAGCGTGCCGTCCGCGCGTAGATCCGCGGGCACGGCGGCCGCGATGGCGGGTACCGCGCCTTCTGGGAAGTCCTGCGTCGGGCGTGCGTCCCACCACTTCCACGCGCCGACCGCCCCGGCGCCGACGAGCACCAGCACCCCGGCCACCACCAGCGCACGCTGCGGCAACCGTCGCCCACCGCCGGCAGCGGAGCGCGCCGCGGTGTGCCGACCCGAACCGGTGACCCGCACCGGCGCGGCCAGGGCCCGCCTGGCGGCCGCCGCCAGCTCGGCGCCGGTCTGATAGCGCTTCTCCGGCTTCTTGGACATGCCCTTCGCGATGACCTCGTCGAAGGCGCCGAGGCGCGGATTGGCGTCCGACGGCTTGGGCGCCGGGGACACCATGTGCCCGGCGATCTGCTGCTCGAGGCTGTCCGCCGGGTAGGGCCGAGCCCCGGTCAGGCATTCGTAGAGCACACACGTCAGCGCATAGGTGTCGGCCCGGGCATCKGCGAACCCACCGTCGAAACGCTCGGGCGCCATATAGGCCAACGTGCCCAGCGTGCTGCCTGCCGTGGTCATCCCGGACTCGCCGGCGGTGCGGGCCAACCCGAAGTCGATCAGATACGCAAAGTTCTGCTGCTTGGTCAGCAGGATGTTCGACGGCTTCACATCGCGGTGGATCAGACCCAACTGATGGGCCGCGTCCAGCGCGGAGGCCACCTGCTCGATGATCTGCACGGCGAACGCCGGATCCAGCGCCTTGTCGGTCTCGGAGAGCATCGCGCCGAGCGTGCGGCCCTCGATGAGCCGCATGTCCAGATACAACCGGCCGTCGATCTCGCCGTAACCGTGGATCGGCACCACATGCGGATCGTTGACGCCGGCGGCCGCCTGCGACTCCCGGCGGAACCGTTGTTGGAAGACGCTGTCCTGCGCCAGCTGCGGCGGCAGCACCTTGAGGGCGACGACGCGATCGGTCTTGGTGTCGTAGGCCCGGTAAACCTCGCCCATCCCGCCCCGGCCGATCAGCTCCTGGAGCTGATAGTGGCCGAAAGGTGTCGCGTCCACCGGTTTCCTCTCGGCGAAGGCCCCCGGGGCCTCGATCTGTCGATCGAAGTTACATCACACCTGGCAAAAATGTCATGACGAGACAGTTACGCCGGCGGCAACTCACGTGGGCCGTCCCCGGCATCGATCTCCCGGCGATCGTCGGATCCGTCGAGCACGACACCCCGGCGCGACTCGATCCGCGGTCGGGATACGTCCACCCATTCGCGTTCCGTCGTCAACTGCTGGGGTTGCTCGCCACCCTCGGATTCCACCGTGACCCGGTGCGTGCGCCGCATCGTGAAGTGGAATTCCTCGGTCTCTTCGAACACCTGCCGTATCGGCTTGGTCGCGTTGTCTATGGCGCCGGCGACGATCGGCGGCACGAACGGCCGGATGAACCGGACCGCGGCCCGGGTGACATCGGGAATGATCGGCACCCCGCCGCCCCGGTGCGGCTCCAGTTCCTTGGACGTCTCCGGTTCTCTACTGGACGCGACGGGCAGCGCAGTCGATGCCGGCTCCTCGTCGCCCGCCGGACCGAGGGCCTCGGCGACCCGGCGGCGTTGCCGCTCGGCGTCGATAGCGTTCTGCGCCTCCACCGCCATCCGGGCGCTGTTCAACTCCTGCTCGGCCCACAGCTGATCGACCTGCGCCCGCACCTCGGCGCGCTTCACCGCGATCGCGGTTTCGGCCGCGGTCTCGGCGTCCTGCGTCGTGGTCCCCCGCCACCGCGTCAACAACATCGGCAGCAGCGTCAAGAGCGCGAACAACGCCGCGATCAGCGACCGCAGCACCAGCGGGCCGGGATGGTCCAGCGTGTAGGCGTTCATCGCCTGCCAGCGGGCCCCGATACCTCCGGTCAGCTGTGCGTCGCGGGCCGAGGTCAGGGCCTGTTCCCGCACCCCCACCTCGGAGTCCAGTGCGGCGGCCCGGCTGTCCCGCTCGGCCATCGCCGCGTCGAGCGCACGGTCGGCATCGCCCAGGAAGTCGTCGGCGGTGCGCGCGCCGGGCCCGCTGCCGGGTCGGCCGGTGATCCGGCTCTGCGGGCAGTCCGCAGCGGGATTGACCTCGCAGCGCGCCACCACGAGCGCTTCGTCGCGGCGCTGCTCGGCCCGGACGACCGCGTCGTCGAGTCCGGTGCGCGCTTGGCGGGCCTGCTCCAGTGCGGTTGCCGCCAGCTCGGTGCGCGGCGACGCCTGCCTGGTCAACTCGGCGTCGATGGCCCCGCCGAACACCACCATGGCGGCCAGTTCCCCGAGGAGCGCCCCGACCGCGACACCGACGACCAGCCGGCCCGGCAACGCCGAGCGTCCCGACGCGATGGCCCTGCCGACCGCGCCGGCCAACGCCCCGACGACCAGTCCGCCGGCGATCACCGCCGCCGTCGGCCACGTCGTCGCGGCGGCCAGCGCCAGCGCGGAAACCACCGCGGCTATGGCCGCCAGCAGGACTTCTACGATTCGATCGGCACGCATTGAGGCTCCACATTGTTGGGTTCGGTGCTGTGCRCCATGCGGAATCCCTCACGCCGGCTGCGAATACCGGGATCATCTCACAGCACCGAACGCCGCGCTTCGCGCGTACAGCGTCCCGGCATGGTTACGTTGTTCTCCGTGCGTGTAGACGGTCGTGACATCAGCGTCACCGGCAGCCTGCTGCAACCGCTGACCCGTCGCACCAACGAGATTCTGCGGGTGGTGCTGTCGGCGGCGTTCCTCGGCGTCGTCATCACCAGTTCACTGATCACCCGCAACGACTGGGTGGCCCTGGAACGGTCGGTGTCCGAGATCATCGGCGTGCTCACCCCGACCCAGTCCAACCTGGTCTATCTGGCCTACGGCGTGGCCATCCTCGCGCTGCCGTTCGTCATCCTTGTCCAGCTGGTCATCGGCAGGCACTGGACGCTGCTGGCCGCCTACGCCGCGGCCGGCGTGCTGGCCGTGCTGGCGCTGTCGATCAGCGGCCGGGGTATCGCGGCGCCGCAGTGGCATTTCGACCTGGGCGATCGCCTGGACACCCAGCTGTCCCAGTTCCTGGACGACCCCCGCTGGATCGCGCTGCTGGCCGCGGTGCTCACCGTGTCCGGGCCCTGGCTGTCGCGGCGGCTGCGCCGGTACTGGTGGGCGCTGCTGCTGGCGTTCGTGCCGATCCATCTGTTCGTCAGCGCCGTCGTCCCGGCCCGCTCACTGCTGGGCCTGGCCGTCGGCTGGTTCGTCGGCGCGCTGGTGGTGTGGGTGGTGGGCACACCAGCCCTGGAGGTCCCGCTCGACGGGGCGGTGCGGGCGCTGACCCGGCGCGGTTTCGTGGTCTCGGCGCTCGCGGTCATCCGCCCACCCGGACCCGGCCCGCTGGTGCTGGCCGCAACCGGCCCGGACAGCACCGCAGTCGTCGAGCTGTACGGACCGAACCAGCGCAGCGGCGGCGCGCTGAGCCAGCTGTGGCGCAAGTTCCGGTTGCGCACCGATGAGACGGCTCCGCTGCAGGCCTCGATGCGCCGCGCCGTCGAGCACCGCGCCCTGATGGCCATCGCCATCGACGATCTGGGGCTGTCCAACATCTCGTCGGTGACGGTGAGTGCGCTGGACCGCGGCTGGACGCTCTACGCGCGCAAGCCCGCCCGCGGGACCCCGCTGAGCGCGGATGCCGCCGCGGTGGCCGACGTCTGGCAAGCCCTGCACACCCTGCACCAGAGCCAGATCTCGCACGGCGACCTGTGCTGCGGGGAAATCACCGTGCACGACGGGCGGGTGCAGTTCGGCGGATTCGACAACGCCGAATACGGCGCCACCGACGCGCAGCTGCAATCCGATATCGCTCAGCTGTTGGTGACCACCTCTTCGATGTACGACCCGGCCTCGGCGGTGTCCGCGGCGATCGACGCCTTCGGCCGCGACACCGTGTTGACGGCGTCGCGACGACTCACCAAAACGGCTGTGCCCGCCCGCATCCGCGACTCGGTGACCGATGCCAAGGCCGTCATCGCTGCGGCCCGCGAACAGGTGCAGCACCAGACCGGCGCCGACAAGATCAGCACCGAGACGATCACCCGGTTCACCCGGGTGCAGCTCGTCCAGCTGGTGCTGTTGGTGGCGCTGGTCTATGTGGCCTATCCGTTCATCAGCACGGTGCCGGCGTTCTTCGATGAGTTGGGCAATGCCAACTGGTGGTGGGCGCTGCTCGGCCTGGCGGTCTCGGCGCTGCGCTACCTCGGCGCCGCGGGCGCGCTGTGGGCGTGCGCGGACGGCTTGGTGCGCTTCCGCCACCTGGCGATCATGCAGGTGGCCAACACCTTTGCCGCGACCACCACCCCGGCCGGGGTGGGCGGGCTCGCGCTGAGCACCCGGGTGCTGCAGAAGGGCGGGCTGAGCACCATGCGCGCCACCGCCGCCGTCGCCCTGCAGCAGAGCGTGCAGGTGATGGTGCACGTGGCGCTGCTCATCCTGTTCACCGCCGTCGCGGGCACCTCGGCGAACCTTCAGCATTTCGTGCCGAGCGCCACCGTGCTGTACCTGGTGGCCGGCGTCGCGCTCGGCCTGGTCGGCGTTTTCCTGGCGGTACCGAACCTGCGTCGCTGGCTGGCGTCGGCCGTGCGGCCCAGACTGCAGGAGGTCAAGACCGACCTGTGGGAGCTGTCCCGGGAGCCCAAGCGGCTGGGGCTGATCGTATTGGGCGCCGCCGGAACGACTCTGGGATCCGCACTGGCACTGTGGGCGAGCATCGAAGCATTCGGCGGCGATACGTCGTTCGTCACGGTCACGGTGGTCACCATGATCGGCGGCACCCTGGCCTCGGCGGCGCCGACCCCCGGCGGTGTCGGCGCGGTGGAGGCGGCGCTGATCGGTGGCCTCGCCGCGTTCGGTGTGCCCGCCGCGGTCGCGGTGCCGTCGGTGCTGCTGTACCGGGTGCTGACCTGCTGGTTGCCGGTGTTCGTGGGCTGGCCGGTGATGCGCTGGCTGACCCGCAACGACATGATCTGAGGTTTGCCGACAGCGGTTTGTGGATATCTGACCAGCACCGAACCACACCGATCCTGGAGCGTCTCCTTGCAGATCCGCACGCTTGCCCCGACCGCACTGGCCGTCGCCGCCACGGCGGTGGCCGGCACGCTGGCCACCCGACCCGCCGTGGAATCGGCCTGGTACGCCACCTTGCGCAAGCCGCCGTATCAGCCCCCGCGTCAGGCGTTCCCGATCGCCTGGACATCTCTGTACACCGATATCGCCGTGGTCTCGGCGCAGACCCTGGATGACTCACCCCCGGAGGTGCGCCGCACCTACATCGGCTCACTGGTCATCAACCTGATCCTCAACGGCGGCTGGTCCTGGCTGTTCTTCAACCGGCGGAAGCTCGGTGCTGCGGCCATCACCTCCGGCCTGCTCACCGCCAGCAGCGCCGACCTCACGCGGCGGGCCGCCGCGGTGCGCGGGGTGAAGGCGGCACCGCTGGCGCTGTACCCGCTGTGGTGCGCATTCGCCACCGCGCTGTCCACCCATATCTGGGTGCTCAACCGGCGCTGAACTGCCCGCCGGCCGTCCCACTTCGATCGGCCCGAGAGACAGACATGACCAACTCGAGCCATCGTCCGAGCACGCTCGCGCATTGGTGGAACGACCCCGTCGACCACTACTGGTTGCTGAACTTCCTGCGCCCCCGCGGACATCTGGTCCCGCTACGGGTGCTCATCGGCTCGGGCGGCGTCGTGATGGGCATCGCGCTGGTGCTCGTCCAGTTCACCCAGCTCACCGAACCGGCGGCGGTGTCGCGCGCCGTGATGGGCCTTCTCACGGTCGCCGCCTTCGCGTGGCCCGTCTACTGGTGGTTCTTCCCGTGGCCTTCGCCGCGCACGTCGATCACCCTGTTCATCCTCACCGACATCGGCATCGCGATGGCCTGCGCGGCGCACGGCTCCCCGATGGCCGCGATGGCGACCACGCCGTTGTTCGCGGTCACCGGCATCTACCTGGTGTACTTCCACGGACCGCGCGCCACCGCGGTGCACCTGCTGATCGCCACCGTGACCGTCCTGGGTGTCGCGGTGTGGCTGGGCCTGTCCGCCGAACCGGACGCCGTTTTCCTCGCCATCTGCAAGGCCCTGGTGTCGCTGCTGGTGACGGTCGGCATCCTGCCCTTCGCCCAGTTCGGCTTCTGGCTCATCCGCAACAGTTCGGTCGAGTCGCTCGTGGACGAACTGACCTCGCTGGCCAACCGGCGCGGGCTGCTGGACTACGTCTCGCGCCTGACCACGTCGGCCGACCAGCCGAATCCCATGTGCGTGTTCGTCATCGATCTCGACAAGTTCAAGGGGATCAACGACCGGCACGGTCACGTCGTCGGCGATCAGGTCCTGGTGCGGACCGCCCATCGCCTTCGCGACGCGCTGCGCAGGCAGGCGTTCATCGCGCGGACCGGCGGCGAGGAATTCGTGGTGATCGACTACCTGCCCGCCGAGGAGGCATCCAGCGTCGGCGAACGCCTGCGTGCCGCCATCGCCGCGGCGGGACCGCCGGCGGTGACCGCCAGCGTCGGCGTGGTCTGCGGGCAACTGCACGGCGCCGACGACTTCGACCGGTTGCTGCATCTGGCGGACACCGCGATGTACGCGGCAAAACGCGACGGCGGGGATCGGCTGGCCATCGCGCAGCCGTAACAAATCGGCCATACCCGCCGATCCACTGAGATAGGTCGTCTATCGTGGCACGACACAACCCAGGGGGTTCCAATGGTGAAAACGCTTGTAGTGGCCGGTGCCGCAACACTTCTGATGTCCGTGGTCGCCGCTCCGACGGCGATGGCCGCGACGACGTGGCAGATGCCGGACCTGGTGGGCATGAATCTGGAGGACGCCCAGAGCCTCTACACCGAGACGGTGGGCCCGGAAGGGCCGTGGCTGGACCTCATCAACAAGGCGCCCGCGGCGGCCGGTGGGATCAATGCCCCGGTCATGTGGGAGGTCTGCGAGCAGGCACCCAAGGCCGGCGCCAAGATCGCCGCCAAGTCGTACACGGCGGTCGCGGTCAACCGCCCGGGTAAGTGCTAGGACAGCCCCGCTCGTAGTTCCTGCCGCACCGGGCCCGGTTATGCTCGGTGCGGCGATACGCGCGTGCCTGGGTTCGGGCCGGCGACAGTCCAGGACCCTCGAACTTGCAGACAACACACCACACCCCAGTCACCGTCGCGCCGGTCGCACGGCAGACGCGGCGCGACCTGGACGTGGTCGCGACGGTCGCGGTCACCCTCGTCGTCATTGGTCACTTCTGGCTCGGACGGGTCACGGGCGGCGTCGACGTGCTGCTGGTGCTGGCCGGCTACTTCGTCGGTATCCGCGCGCTGCGCGGTACCTCTGTTCCGGCAGAGATCTGGTGGTGGGCCCGGCGGGTGATCCCAGCGCTGGTCCTGACGCTGACGGTGGGTGCCGGGCTGACGCTGGTGGTGCAGCCGCAGACCCGCTGGGAATCGTTCGCCGAGCAGACCCTGGCCAACCTGGGCTTCTATCAGAACTGGCTGCTGGCGACGACCGCTGGCGACTACGTGCAGGCCGGCGAGACCGTCACCCCGCTGCAACACCTGTGGGCGCTCTCGGTGGCCGCCCAGGTACTGCTGGCCGTCCTGCTGGTGGCCTGGCTGATCCGTCGGCGGGCTGCGCTGATCGCGATCTTCGCCGCGGCCGCCATCGCCTCACTGGTCTGGGCGATCGTGCAGAACGCCGGCGAGCAGACCGTCGCCTACTACAGCAGCTTCACCCGGGCCTGGGAACTGCTGGCGGGTGTGCTCGCGGCCTTCGCGGTCGAGCGTGTGCAGTGGCCGGGGTGGCTGAGCCGGATGGCCGTGGCCGCCGGAATGATCGCCATCGTGGCCTCAGGATTCCTGGCCGACGGGTTGGCCGACTACCCGGGGCCGTGGGCCCTGGTGCCGGTGCTGGCCACGGTGCTCGTCATCGTCGGCGGTTCGGGGACCGGGACCGTGCCCTTCGCCGGGTGGGCGTTCGCGTTCTACCTGTGGCACTGGCCGCTGCTCATCTTCTGGATGGCGCACACCAACGACGACACCGTCGGCGCCGGCGAGTCCACTGCGATCCTGGCCGTGGCCGTCGTCGCGGCGCTTGCGACATGGCGCTGCGTGGACACCCGGTGGTGGCCGTCCTGGCACCCGCTGCTGACCGGCAGCGTCACCGCGTGTCTGGTGGCCGCGCTGGCGGTGGGCTCGGTGGGGTGGCGTGACCACGTCGAGCGGGTCCGGGACAGCGGCTCCGAGCTGACCGCACTGTCGCTGCGCGACTACCCGGGTGCCCGCGCGGTCATCGAGAACCGCAAGACCGCCCGGCTGCCGGTCCGCCCGACCGGGCTGGAAGCCCCCGACGACGTCCCGCCGACCACCATCGACAGATGCCTGGCCGACTTCGGCGGCGAGGAGGTGGTCACCTGCGTGTACGGCGACCCACACGCCGACAGGACGATCGCGCTGGCCGGCGGCTCGCATTCCGAGCACTGGCTGTCCGCGCTACACGCGCTGGGCCGCGAACACGGTTTCCGGGTGACCACCTACCTGAAGATGGGCTGCCCGCTGACCACCGCGGAGGTGCCGATCATCGCGGGACCGTTCACGCCATATCCGTCATGCCGCACCTGGTCGGACAACGCGCTGGCGCAGATCATCGCCGACCGCCCGGACTTCGTGTTCTTCACCACGACGCGGCCGGTGCTCGACGGGCCCGGTGACTACGTGCCGGATTACTACCTGGGCATCTGGGAAGAGTTGTCGGACAACGGCATTGCGATGCTCGGGATCCGGGACACCCCGTGGATGCTGCGCGAGGGGCGCTTCTTCTCCCCCGTCGACTGTCTGGCCGCCGGCGATGACGCCGACACCTGCGGACTGGCCCGCGAGGAGGCGCTGCAGGAGCGCAATCCGACGCTGGACTACGCGGCCGACTACCCGATGATGCAGCTGCTCGATCTCAGTGACGCGGTGTGTCGGCCCAACATCTGCCGGGCCGTCGAGGGCAACGTGCTGATCTACCACGACGCCCACCATTTGTCGGGCACGTATGTGCGCTCGATGGCCGGCGAGCTGGGTCGGCAACTGGCCGGCGCCACCGGGTGGTGGTGAACTCCGCGCGCGCCGAGCATGGGTGCCGTGCACAGTTTTTCGGGGGAAGCCGGGCACAGCCCCCACACTCGGCGGCGTCTTCGGGTCAGCTGCAGGCCTTGGAGACCATGTCGTCCCAGGTGTTGCGGGCGGCGTCGAACTCGCGCACCACGCCGAAGTTCACGTCGGTCGCGCTGGTGATCTTCTCGCCGGCCGCGGGCACCTGATCGCACACCAGCCAGTCGGCCAGGCTCAGCTGCTTCTGCTTGATGCCCTTGAGGTTGTGTGAATGCATCTCCAGCGGAACGCCGTTGGAGGCGGCGTTCACCGCGTCCTCGGCTTCCTGCAGGTTCATCCCGTCGATGCTGGGCATGACGAATCCGTTGGCGGCCTGAGCCGGCCCGGCAAAACCGATGGCGGCCGGCAACAGCAAAGTTGCGGCACCGATGGCGAGGAAGCGCTTCTTCAACATGGCATGTCCCTAGATGTCATTGCCCGCGGTAACCGGGTCATGGCGGTGGTGTCGAAATAATCTGGAGCTGAGCGACGTTCACCGTTATAGGCTTGGTCTGTCGCGGCTACCGCGCTGTAGGGCCGACGATTCGCACAGAGTCACACCCCGGACCTGTGCATACCAGTGCTACGCACTGTGAGGATTCTGGCTAACCGCTGTCACACGGGTACAGCGACCTCGCAGCGGGCTCACAGGATCTACTTCGATCCGTACTCCAGCGCTCTTTCCGCCGAGTCGACGTGCCCGTTGCTCAGGATGGTCAGCTTGTCCGGACGCACCTCATAGCGGGCGCCGTCGGCCGGGTTCACCGCGTCGAATCCGTCCCCGGACGGCACGGCGTTCGCCAACCGCACGTTGGCTCCGTCGCGCAGTCGCTCGCCGTGGTAGTAGTAGCCGCCCGACGACTCATCGCAGATCACCGCCAACGACGATGCGGTCCTGATCGCGGCCACCAGCGAATCCCCCGCATCGCAGCGCGCCGCCTGCCCGACGAAGCCCAGCGCGTCGGCGCCCGACAATCCGGCCAGGGCGGTCGCGCCGGTGGTCGTCGTGGTCGAGGGCGGCGCGGAGTCGGTGGACGACGGCGGCACCGTGAGCCGGCTCTGCGCTGGCGAGTCGTTGCTGCCGCCGGTGAACACGATCGCCGCGGCCAGCCCGGCGGCCACCACGAGCGTGCCGATCGCGCCCAGCAGCAGTCCCGTCTGTGAGCGGCCGAGTCGGGCCTTGGTGGCGGGCGCCACCGCCGGGCGCGGAACGTACGGGTTCGGCGGCGCCGACTGAAGCGGCCTGGTCGGCGGCGGCACCGGGCGCGGGGTGGGCGCGGGTGCGCCGTGTAACGCAGCGGCCGCAGCCCGGGCGAGAGCGCCCGCCGAGCCGTACCGATCGGCGGGGTTCTTCGCCATCCCCTTGGCGACGACGTCGTCGAAGGCGGGACTGATCCCGTGTCGCTCCGCGCTGGGCCGCGGCGGCGCCGCGAACATGTGCGCGCTCATCACCTGCCTGATGTCGTCAGCCTCGAACGGGGCGCGGCCGGTCAGACATTCGAAGAGCAGACAGGTCAGCGAGTACACGTCCGAGGGCGGGCCACCGGGCGTCCCGTTGAGGCGTTCGGGAGACATGTAGGCGCACGAACCGATGACCAGCCCGGTTTTCGTCACGGTCGCCTCCCCGCCGCCGTAGGCGATGCCGAAGTCGACCAGGTAGGCGAAGTCGTCGCCTGCGAGCAGCACGTTCTCCGGTTTGATATCGCGATGCACCAGACCTGCGCCGTGCGCGGCGTCCAGTGCCGCGGCAACCTGCGCGATGATCGCGACCGCACGCGCCGGCGGGAGCACCCCGTTGACCCGCACCTGCTCTCTGAGGCTGGGGCCCTCGACCAGGCGCATGTCGATGTAGAGCACGCCGCCGATGTCTCCGTAGTCGTGCACCGGGATGACATGCGGGTCCTGCAAGCGGGCAGCGATGCGCGACTCCCGCCGGAAGCGGGCCTGAAAGCTCGGGTCCGCTGCGACGTCGGTCCGCAGCACCTTGAGCGCCACCATCCGCTCGCGGCGGGTGTCGTAGGCGCGGTAGACCTCGCCCATCCCGCCGATGCCGATCACCGACTGCAGCTCATACGGCCCGAACCGGGTGCCCACACTCGGGTAGCCCATGTTTGCCGTCTCACCCCTTCGCGGCCCGCACCGGCATGACCGAAGTCACACCGGTACAAGCCAATTGCTTGCCGTGAAGGCTACACGCCGACGCGCACCGACATCCCGGGTGACATCACACTCATCGAACGTGTGTTCTAATGGCTGCGACCGCGATCCGCCTTGATGCGGACCATGTTCAGAAGGAGTTCGCCATGACCATGACTGTAGACACTCCGGTCGCCGAGACGTTGCCGGCCGCCTCCCCCGAGGCTCCGGAGACCCGTGTCGACGAGGCACCCACGAAGCCTGCGGCCAGGAAGACGGCCGGCAAGAAGGCGAAGACCATCGAACTGGTGCTCACCGTGACCGGCACCGCCGACGGAGAGTGGCGCGCCGAACTCAAGCAGGGCAGCAGCTACCTGGCCCGCGACCTCGCCGTCGCCGCCGCTGCCGTGTCGCGCGCCGCCAAGGAACTGCACCAGGATCTCGCCACCCCGATCGACTCGATCATCGAGGAAGCCCGAGTTCAGCAGGCCGCCAAGGTTTCTGCGCTCGAGGCCGAGCTTGAGGCCGCCCGCAGAGTACTCGCCGACCTGGACTGAGCCCGGGCGGTCCGACTGAAACTCCGGATCCCGTCCGGCCATTCCACGACCGGCGGTGAGATGGATCACTCCGCGTAACCGGAATCCAGCCTGGCGATCTCGGCTTGTAGCAGGTAGCTGCCACCTCTACACCGAAGCGATGGCACAGCGGATTCCAGAACGGGGAACCTCATGAGCACATCGCCACAGACCTGGGGCGTCAATGCCGCGCGATCGGCGATGTTCGCCGCACTGGCGGTATTCGCCGTCGTCGCCGGAATGTTTGCCGGTCCGGCCGCGACCGCCAACGCCGCGGACGACTCCTGTGCGGACGTCGCCGTGGTCTTCGCCCGCGGCACCTTCGAAGGACCCGGCGTCGGCRCCACCGGCCAGTCGTTTGTGGATGCGCTCAATGCGCGCCTGCCGGGCCAGTCGGTCAGCGTGTACGGGGTGAACTACCCGGCGTCGCTGGACTTCGGACGCGCCGTCGACGGTATTACCGACGCCACCAACAAGATTCAGCAGATCGCGGCCGACTGCCCCGACACCAAAATCGTGCTGGGTGGCTACTCGCAGGGCGCCGCAGTCGCCGGCTACAGCACCAGCAGCAGCGTCCCGGCCGGTTTCGTGTTGCCCGCCGGCCTGTCCGGTCCGATGCCCGCCTCCGTGGCATCCCACGTGTCGGCCGTCGTCCTGTTCGGCACCCCCAACAACTGGGTCCTCAATGTCGCCGACCGCGGCGCTCCTCCGATCGCCATCGGCGACCTGTACGCCGCAAAGACCCTGCAGCTGTGCGCCGTCGGCGACCCGATCTGCTACCCGGGTGGACTGGACCGGTCCGCACACAGCTCCTACAAGAGCAACGGAATGGCCGTCCAGGCCGCGGACTTCGTGGCCGGCCGACTGGGAGTCGCAGGCCCGGCGGCGCCCGTCGTGCAGGCGGCCGCGCAGGTCGGCTGACACGGACGACATGAATCAGGCCCCCTCATTTCGAGGGGGCCTGATTTCTGCGTGGACTATTGGGTGTCGCCGCCGTTGTCAGCGGCCGGCTTCGCGTCGGGGGCATCCTTGGGCGTCTCGTCCTTGGGCTCCGGCGCGGTCGACTCTTCGTCCTTCGCCGGTTCGGTCTCTTCTTCGGACTCGGTGGTCGTGTCGTCCTCCGACTCCGACTCACTCAGGTCGTCACCGATATCCGACAACGGCTTGTCGTCCTTGTCGTCGTCCTGCTCGTCGACGATCTCGTCTTCGACAGCCTCTTCCTGCACCTTCACCGGGACGATCGATCGCTGCGGCCGCGCCGCGGCGACGCGTGCGGTCTTCAGGGTCGGTCCGTTGAGTTCCTCGTCGCGATCCTCCATGGCGTCGATGATCTCGGTGGTCGTATCAGGCACGGTGATGACCGGCGGCTCGCCGGGCTCCTCGGGCTCGGGGTAGTTCCCGGCAAGGATCTGGCTGGCCTTCTCGAAGCCGGCGGCGACGGCCTGCAGCTGTTGGAACAGCTTCTGGGGGGTCGGGAGGAATCCGACCTTGCCCGTCTCGTACATGCCGGTGCTCTCCACCATCGGCTGCAGGATCGCCTGAAACGCGTCGATGATCCGCTTCGGCACGCCGAGGATCTTGAGCGGCATGAGGAGCGGCATCACCGGGCTGTTCACCCGCACCGTCACGACATTGCCGTCGACGGTGACGACGTTCTCGGGATCGTCGAAGTCGAAATCCTGCAGCCGGGAGTGCTCGAAGACGAACCCCGCCGCCAGCTGGATCCAGCTCATCGGGTTGAACAGGTACTTCGGGAAGTACGCGATGGGGTCGTACTCGCGGTTGATCCGCAGGTAGGTCCCATCGGGTAGCTGGATGGCACCGCCAGGAACGTCGGATCCGAAGGTCGTCTCGTCCGGCCCGTACCGGGCGAAGATGCCGGTGCCGGGAGTGTTGGAGTCACCGTAGAAGACGCCGAACACACTGGACATGTCGTAGCCGGTCGCCGCCACCCGGTTCAGCGCCTCGGCGGCGACCCGGCCGCCGAAGGACCCGGTGTTGATGCCGCTGACCGTGGTGGACGGATCACGCGCCAAGATCAGCTCGGTCAGCCAGGTGGCACCGGCATTGACGGAGGCCGCCGTGACGGTACCGGGGTAGCGCGTCGGATCGTTGAGGACGGTGACGTCCTGGATGCGGCGCCAGATGCCGCCGTCCTGGGTGTCGAGCGCGCCCGGCGGGAACTGGACCCCGGCGCCCGGTACGGCGAAGAGCGCCAGCGCGGCCAATGCGACTTCCTGGGCGGTGACGACGCGGTGCTGCTGGTGCACCGCGATCGGTGCCGGTGGGCTCACCGGCTGATCGACGATTCCCGCGGCGAGCAGTGCCGCTACGGCGGGCACCACCACGACGCTGGCGGCACGGCTGCGCTTCTTGACTCGGTGACGTGCGCTCACGGCGCCTCCTCTATGGGTTCTTCCACGATCTGCCGTAGCTGAAATGGGCCCGCCGGGAGCGTTATTCAGATGCCCACGGCACCACGACCCGTTCAGCCTGGCATTTTCGGTGTGACCCTACGTCAGGTATTGCTGTTGTTCTCGGCGAGAAAATTTGCCCGGATCGCGGCAATGAGTTCGCTGCCGCGGCATGGTGATCCGCCGTTCGCGGCAACGCCACGGCGCGCGAGCCACGGCAGTTCCGGTAGCGGGCTCGCCGAGCAGTTGAGTTCGAGAAGTGTTCGCTCGCAATGTTGATCAGTTCCGGGCAGGACGGGGTAGATGCTGAGCTCACCGCGGTGCGCCTGGCAAGCCCGGCGTGGACAGCGCCGTTGCCAGGCACCGCTGCGCGACCTCCACAGCCGCCGACGAAATTGACGTCCGAGTTAGCGGGGTGCCACCGACCGTCCTGCCGACGTCAGGATCTCACGATGCCCCGAACCGCCGGGCTGCCGTTGCTGTGCCGGGATGCGAGTGATGCCGGGCCCGGAAAATTCACCCGAACGACGGACGGTTCTCGACTGCTCCACCATCAGTCGCGTCAGCGACCGAGGCGAGTCGGCCGTGAGCGGAGAAGCAATCGTGTGTCCGATCGCTGCCGCAGCAACGGACTGCAGAGTCGCTGCGCGCGCCTTCGGTGTGCGCCTGGGCGCCGGCGCCGCAACGCGCTCCTCGACGACGCGCAACGAACGATCGACATCATCGAACGGCCCGTCGCGGCCGGTGACCGACCGGGATCGGCGGGTTAATGACAATTGCTGTCAACGTCAAGTCAGCTGATAAAGATCATCACCATGATTGCCCTGCTCGCACCCAGCCCCTGCGGAGATCGGGCCGCACGCCGCCCGGGATGCACCGAACAGCGACAAGATTTACCCCCGCGATAATTAGTTGAGCCATTAGCGCCACGAATGCCGTCGCCATGCCACACAATCAGCGGGCGGTGACACCAGCAATCCCACCGCCTCAACGGATGGGATTCGCATGGATCATGCACGGTACGTCGGACGAGTCGGGGCCCTGGCAGTCGCCCTCGGCGTGGGGGCGGGCGTCCTGTGGGCACCCGGCATCGCCCTTGCCGATCCCTCCGACAGCGGCGGCTCGACCAGCACGAGCGCAGGCACGGACAGCGGTAGCACCGAAGATTCCGGTCACGACCGGTCCGGCACACCGAACTCCGAACCACCGGACTCATCGGCGGCCGGCGACGATGTTGCCGGCGACGATGCGACCGGTGACGACGTGTCGGACGACAAAAAGCCGCCGTCGGTCCTGACGGCAAGATCCGTTGCGGGCGCGGCGCGTTCGCACACGACCGCGTGGACGCCGGGAACGTTTCGGGCGCCGAAGAAGAAGGCCGCCGACGCTTCGGGCGTCGCGTCCACTCGCCAGGGCGTCGTATCTGCGCTGACCGCGCCGGACCTGCAGGACGTCCCGGCGGTCACCACCCCGGAGGCCGCGCCGGTCGCACCCACCCTGCGGAGCACCCAGAGCGTCACCACCGTTCAGTCCGGTGCAGCCCCCCGACCGCTGCAGGTGCTGCTGGCCGCTCCGGTGCGCATCTTCGATTCCATCGTCAGCGCACTACTGGGCCCTGCCGGTCCGCGCACGCCCGCGCCCACCACACTGTTTGCGATGCTCGCGTGGGCACGCCAGGAGCTGCACCGGACCTTCTTCAACCGTGCGCCACGTCTCGCGGCTGCACCAGTCGACGTCGAGCAGATCGACGACACCGTCACCGGCACCGTGGTCGGCACCGATCCCGACGGCGACCCGATCAAGTTCTCGGTGACACCGTCCACCGTGGAGGGCGGCACCGTCACCATCGACGCCGCCGGCACGTTCACCTACTTCGCACCGGCCGGCTGGAACGGCACCGATCCACTGACCGACAGCTTCACGGTGTCGGCAGCCGACAAGGGATTCCACACCCACGGGCTGGCCGGGCTCTTGTTCGGATCGGGACACAGGGCCACGCGAGTTGTCACGGTCCAACTCATCGGTGGTGTCGCCGGGGTCACCGAGACCATTCCCGTCGCCGTACCGCAAGGATGGACGAGCCCGCGCACCATCGTCGGGCCCGGCGGGACGGTGGCGATCACCCAACGCTTCGGGATGGGGACGGCAGAAGATCCCTTCACGACCAAGATCCTGGTGCAAGGCCCCGGTCGGGCTCCGGGGACCGCGACGGCGGCAGGTCTCGTTTACGGCGGCGCACCGCTCATCAACGACGATGGCACCGTGCACCTGACCACGGTGGTGTACAACCCAGCCGATTTCACCATCACTGAGTTCACCGTCACCACACTGCAGCCGGGTAAGACCCCGGTGCAGYGGACGGTGCCGGGTGGCACTCCCATCGGCGGACCGATGCTGACCGCCGCCGGTGATTTCATGTTGACCGCGGCGAACGGTGGAGGCGCCCCCGAAGACACACAGACCACCGTCACGATCATCAGTGACGGCGAGCGGCGCGAGGTGCTGCGCATCGCGGGTGCCACCCAGGACCAGGCGAACGTGGGGGCCAACGGGACCATCGCTCTGACGGCGACCAACGCGTCCGGGGGTACGACCATCGGCGTGCTGCGACCGGGCGCCGACGCCGAGTACCTCGAACTGTCCGGAACCCCGCAGGGGCCCGTCACGGTCGCCGATGACGGCACCCTCGTCTTCACTACGGTCGGTGCGGCGGGCTTCGCTGCCCGAGCGGCATCGACGACGACATTGTGGGTCTGGCGCGCCGGCGAAGAGGCCGTGGCCAACACCCCCGCCGGCTCGCTGCTTCAGGTGGTCACGGGCGCAGGCGGCACCGTGGCCTACGTGAYGACCACGGGCTCCGGCACGGTCGACGCCCCCACGACGACGACCGTGACCGTGCTGCGTCCAGGATTGCCGGATCAGGCGTCGACCGTGGTCGGCACGCTGGTCGGCTACGTGGTGGCCGGCCCCGACGGCACGGTGGCCTTCCACACCTACACGGGGCCGGCGTACGAGTTCGTCGCCGACATGACGGTGACGATCATGCGGCGGGGCGGCACCGTCGACACGATGACCAAGACGACCAACGCGTCCTACCGCGTCTCGCCCGCCGTCGGGCCCGACGGCACCGTGGCCTCGATGTGGGGCAACAACGGAATGACCATCGCCGTATTCCGGCCGGGCCAACCGCCGATCGTCGTCACCTATCCCGGCGGAATCAGCATCGCACCCACGATCGGTAGCGATGGCACGGTCGCGTTCATCGTCGGCAGCATCTACGAACCCACAGGAGAGGTATCCACCCAGATCGTCGTGATGCGCCCGGGAAAGAGCACCTTGACCGCAGGGACGATCGGCAGCGGGTGGGGAGGACTCACGGTCACCGGTGACGGCACGGTGGTCGCCACCACGCGCGTCGACAGATTCCTCAGCTACATCACGGTGCTGCGGGCCGATGGTGCTTACCTGATCGTTCCGGCGCCCGGTCTAGTGAGTAACCCCGCGCAGGTCGGACCGGATGGAGTGATCTACCTGCCGACAGATGTGGACGGCACCAGCGTCAACCTCACCATCGTGAACACCGCCAATCGCTCCGTGACGGTGAATCTTCCGGGACGGGCATCGGGCTTCTCGATCAATGCGAACGGTGGCGGAACGGATTTCGTCACGGTGTCCCTCGACGCCACGGGATCGGTGAGGTACGTCATCAATCGCGTGTTCGTGGCCACGGCCAATCCCACGTGATCGGCATCGGATAGATCCCTACCGCTCACACACGTCAGGCCCCCTCGATGAGGGGGCCTGACTGGTGTGGCAGGTACAGGATTCGAACCTGTGTAGGCGTAAGCCGACGGATTTACAGTCCGCTCCCATTGGCCGCTCGGGCAACCTGCCGGAATTTGGTGCGAGTAGCAGGGTACAACGAGGATGTACTGAAGACGAAAACGGCCAGCACCATGAGGAGGCTCCAGTGGCGGATTCAAGCTTTGACGTCGTCAGCAAGGCAGATCGACAAGAGGTCGACAACGCGCTCAACCAGGCAGCCAAGGAGCTGTCCACCCGGTTCGACTTCCGCGGCACCGACACCACCATCGAGTGGCAGGGTGAGGAAGGCATCATTCTCGTCTCCTCCACCGAGGAGCGCGTCAAGGCCGCCGTCGACGTGTTCAAGGAGAAGTTGATCCGCCGCGACATCTCGATGAAGGCGTTCGACGCCGGCGAGCCGCAGCCCTCGGGCAAGACCTACAAGGTGATCGGCAGCATCAAGCAGGGCATCGACAGCGAGAACGCCAAGAAGATCACCAAGCTGATCCGCGATGAGGGCCCGAAGGGCGTCAAGGCGCAGATCCAGGGCGAGGAGATCCGGGTGAGTTCGAAGAAGCGGGACGACCTGCAGGCGGTGCAGGCCCTGTTGCGCGGCGCCGACCTCGAGGTCGCGCTGCAGTTCGTCAACTACCGGTAGCGGACTCCGGCAGGGGACCCGTGTGGTCCTACTAGGGACGAGATCGACCTCAGCGCTGTGGAATGACGTCATGGACGCCGAATCACGACCCTGAGGTCGATCTCGCTCCTAGGGCCAGGAGCGCTCCCCCGAGTCAGCTCCCGCCGTATTCGGGCCGCAGGATCGGGCTCAGCACCGACAGCGGGATACGCGCCTGCACGGTGCCGCCGTCCATCGACCACTGCATGACACCGGGTGTGAAATCGGTCGGAGTGTCCCGCGCGACCGGGTAATCCGGCATGTAGAGGATGAGCTCATCGGGTGTCAGCGCCCACGCCTTATAGCCGCCGGAGTACACCTTGTCCGGTGTCCAGCGCTCGGGCTGGAACGGGTAGCTGCCCGGCTGATGTTGCGGCGGTGCCTGATTCAGCGCCTGCTCGACGAAGGGCCGCGCCAACGGTTCGATGGCCGTGAGCGGTTCCACTCCGGGCCTGGTGAGATCCGCCAGCTGTAGTTGCCTGCCACCGCCGAAAGTGAAGGTGCGGTAGGCATTGTTGAAATCCGGTCCGTCGGCGTGATAGGTCTCCCGGAACACCGCAGACGTGGTGTCACCGTGCCGGAACACCTGATAGTTGGCCTCGCCGAAGCTGTTTGCCGCCATGCCACGACCCACCCGGGTCCAGTTGTCGACCAGGGTGCTCAGGTAGTTGCGCAGCACCGGCCCGGCGACCGGATCATCGATGAGCTCTCCCGGCACGGCGATCTTGATATCGCGCACCGCATTACGCTCCGAGGCCACCGAGGTCTGGCAGTACTGACCGTTCCAGCTGCCGGCGAGCTCATCGCAGAATGTCACCGGGGATGCCGCCGCGGGAGGCGCCGTCAGCATCCCGGCGGACACCATGAATGCTCCGCAAACCTTGCCCAGGTGCATGTCTAGGGCAGCTCGACTTTAGCTGCGCGCCACTGACCGTCGACCTTCTCCATCGTCATCTTGATACGGCTGCGATCCAGCCGCGGGTCCGGCACACTCGCGTTCGCCACCGACTGGTCGACGAACAGCAGCACCACCACGTTGTCCTTGGTCGCCGACTGCACGGCCGACTCCACCACGACACCGTGCGCGGTGGCCTTGTTGTCGATCAGCAACTGCCGCAACTGCACGCTGGACTCCGAGTACATGTCCTTGAATTCACCGGTGGCGCCCGCCAGCACCTGATCGAAGTTCTCGTCGACCTTGTTGGAGTCGATGCTCGTGAGCACCTGCGCATAGGACACCGCCGCATCGCGCGCCTGCTGTTCGGCCTGGGTCACCTGATGGCTCTGCCAGAGCAGCCACCCCAGCACACCCGAGACCGCCACCAGGGCAACGAATACCGCGATCACGGCCGCGACGAGAACGCGTCGGCGCCGGGTCGGCGCGGGCTGTTCCGGGGACTCGGGTTCGCCGGCCTCGGGTTCGGTGGTCCCGGTATCGTCGATGGTGTCCTGCGCCGTGAGCTGATCGTCTTCGGTCTTCTTGTCGGTCGTCACTGTCACATCTACTCCTATCTCAGCGGGGCGGCTCGATGGGCAGCACCGGGCCCCCGTATGGCGTGGGAATGGTGAACCGGCCCTTGGGCGTCGGATCCGTCATGCGGCCGAGGTCCGCGCCGGGCGGCGGGCCTGCGGTGTCGTCCCCGGCTGGGCGGGGTGCATTCTTGGCTCCCCGGACCAGCACCCCGGGATGGTCGTCGCGGCAGTAGGTGTACATGTAGGGCTCGGGATAGTCCGCCGATGACGGTGGGCGGCGCGGTGTTCCGTAATCGCAGGCATACCGCGGGTAGATCTCGCCGGTGGCCCACAGCCCGTTGTCGTGCATGATGCTGCCCAGCGCGTCCAGCACCGAGGTGCGGTAGTCCGGGAACAACGCGTTGAGCGCCGGCACCCGCAGGTACAGCAGCCTCGATGTGGTGGTGAGGTTGCCGAGCAGTTGCACCATGGTGTCGGAGTTGTCGGCGAACAGGTTGTCGATATCGGTGAGCGCGCCCGGCGCCTGATCGGTGAGCCGACGGTAGCCTTCCCGCATCCGGCTGACACCGTCCAGGGTGGACCCCAAATTGTCTGCCGCCACGTCGATTCCGGCGTTCTTGTCGGCGACCAGGGTGAACACCGACTGACTTGTCCGCAGCAGGCTGGTGGTCTCCGGGAGCACCGAGTCCAGGGTGGACAGCAGGAACGTCCCGCCGTCGATGATGTCGGCGAGCTTCTGCGGGCCCTCCTCGCTGAGGCTCAACTCGCGCCGGATGATGTCCAGCTTTGCGGTGTCCACCTGGGCCAGTGCGCCGTCGGCATGGGCCAGCAGATCGGCCAGGCTCACCGGCACCGTCGCACGCCCCTGCTCGACGATGCTCCCGTCCCCCAGAAACGGTCCGTCGTTGGAGGATGCCACGAAGTCGATGTACTGCTCACCGGCCGGCGACAGCCCGGACACCCGGACATCGCTCGACATCGGGATGGGCGCCGAGGATTTCACCGCGATGACCGCGTCGACCCCGGCCGGGGTGATGTCGAGCCGCTCGACCTTGCCCACCGGCACCCCGCGCAGCGTCACGTCCTGGTTGGGCAGCAGGCCCGCCGATTCGGGTAGTTGCACGGTGACCCGGTAGTCCGAGTCGAACGGATTGACCTGCAGTGCGCCGATCAGCAGGTACCCGGTGGCGATGACGAACGTCATCGCCAGCGCCCCCGCGGACAGCCACGCCCGCTTGCGGTGCCCGGCGCGTACCACGCCGACCAGGGCGTCGGCCAGACCGGCGATCATCGGGGGGCCTCCGGTGCGGGTGCCGGGATGATCTGCCCCGGTTCGGTCGGACTCGGTATCACCGGGACCTGCGGTACCCCGGGTCCGCGCCCGACGACGCGTTCCTGCAACCGCAGCAGGGTGTACTGCAACGAGCCGACCAGTTGATGCCAGTTGTAGCGCTTGGGACCGTGCAGACCGGCGTCACCGGCGAACCCGATGTCCGGTATCGAACCCAGTACCAGCCGGTCGATGCTCGCCCTGGTCGAGATCGCGTTACTGGCAGTCGCTTTGACCAGGGCCGGCATCAGCCGGTTCAGCGAGTACAGGCTGGCATCGGGCGCCAGCGCGACATCGTTCCAGGCGCCGGCCACGCTGTTGATATCGGCGATGGCGCTGCGGCCGCTGGTATCGGTGCCCGCGATCGACGGGAACTTCTGCAGCTGCACGGACGTGTCGCCGATCAGTTGGACGAGATCGGTGATCTGGGTGGTGTGCGCGGCCAGTGTCTCGGTGGCCGGGCCCGCCGCGTCCATCAGTTCGCCGATGGTGTCGTTCTTGGCCTCGATCTCACCCAGCAACCCCGATGTCTCGGTCAGTGCCGTGGAGATCTGGTCCGAGCGGGCGTTCAGCGTGCCCAGCGTGTGGTTGGTCTTGGCGATCAGATCCCCGAAGGCCTTGCCTTGATCGCCGGTCGCCTTGCCCGCGCCGTTGATGATGTTGGTGAGGTTGCGCACCGCGCCGCCGTTGACCATGACGGCGGCCGAGCTCAGCAGCGACTCCACCGTCGCGGCCGCGGTGGTGGAATCCAGATCGATGGTGTCACCGTCACGCAGCAGCACCGCGTCCGCCGCGATGGGCGTCGGCGGTTTGATCGCGACGAACACATCGCCCAGCGGTGTCGCGGAACGCAATTCGGCGGTACTGCCCTGCGGCAACTGCACCCCGTCGAGGATCCGTAGCGTGGTGACGGCGGTGTAGTTGCGCGCCACCATCGTCTCGACCTGACCGATGTCGGCGCCGGCAAGCTTCACCTTCGCGTTGGCGGGCAGGTTGAGCGCATTGCCGAACACGGCGGTCAGCTCGTATCCGCCCGAGCCCACCCCCGGCGCCGGAAGCGGCAGGCTGGCCAGCCCCTCCGTCGCGCAGCCGGAGACGCCCAGGCAGGCCGCGACGGCCAGTGGGAGGGCGGACCTGCGCAGCCGCGCCCTCACTTCTGCCCCATCGCAGCCATGCCGTCGAGCATGTAGGACAGCCCGAAATCCGGACCGAAATCCTGCATCGTTCCGGTGCTGCAACCCAATTGGCGCAGACCCATCATGTTGCACATCTCTTTGACCGTCTGGCTGTCGAACAGCACCTTGTCCACCAGGACGTGCACCCGCGCCGAGCCGTTCTTCTGATCGACGATGTTGTAGAGGTTGTCCAATGTCATCGGGGTCAGGTCGAGGAATTCGGCGAGGTCACGCTGGTGGTCCACGGTCGTGGTCACCGCGGTGTTGCCGTTGAGGATGATCTGTTTGACCGCATCGCGGTGAGTGGACAACACCTCACCGACCTGGGTGATCACATCGTTGATCTTCTTGCCGGTGGTGCCGGTACCGAACTGCTCATCGGCCAGGACCTGGCTGAGCTGGTTCACCGACGTGCCGAATTCCCGCAGAGTCGCGTCGTTGCGGGCGGTGGCCTCGACCAGCGAGCTCAGGTTGCGGATGCTGGTGGTGAGTTGATCGCGGGTCAGGCTGCCGCGATCGGCGCTGAGCCGCAGGGCGTTCGACAGTTCACCGAGCGCGTCTTTCATCTGCTGACCGTTACCGTCGGCGATCGCTGCGGACGCGTTGACCAGATCGGCGACCGGGCCGTCACCCGCGCCGTCTCCGTGCAGCGATGCCGACAGCTTGTCCAGAACATCGAGCACACGGGCGAATTCGACCGGCGTCTTGGTGCGGTTCAGTCCGATGGTGTCGTGGTTCTGCAGTGTCGGGCCACCCCGGTAGGGCGGGGTCAGCTCGATCTGCCGGTCGGTGAGGATGGAGTTGGAGATGGTGACGGCCTGTACATCGGCGGGCACCGCGACGTCCTTATCCACGCTGAACTCGACCTCGACGTAGCCGCCCTTGGCGTTGATCTCGGTGACCTGGCCGACCGGCATGCCCAGTACAGCAACGACATTGCCCACGTACAGTCCGGCCGCACTGTCGAACTGGGCCGTGACGCTGATGGTGTTGACCTGGTCGCGGACGTAGGACCAGCCGACGCCGATCACCGCCAACGCCGCGACAACCGCACCGGCACCGATGGCGAGCAGCCTGACCGACGGCCGCCTCATTTGCAGTCCTGGAAGTACTCGATCATCCCGAACTGCTCGGCGCGGCCGCTGATCGCACACATCCACGAGTCGATCAGCAGCCCATTGGACACATTGAGGTCCACCGCATTGCCGGTACCCGTGGCATTGGTCAGCCCCCGAAGCGCCACCGGCCCGGCCTGCAGGGTGCTGCGTAGCAGATCGTCGTGCTTGCCCAGCATGTCGGAGAGTTCACGGAGATTGACGAGCAGGTTCTCCAGTTCCGGACGGTCGTCGATGACGATGCCGCTCAAGGTTTCCACCAGATTCGTCAGCGAGGCCATCAGCGCGCGGAAGGACGCCCGCCGGGCCACGAACTCACCGACCAGATCGTTGCCTTGGGTGACCAGTTGTCCGATCGCCGACTGCTGGCGCCGCAACGTGGTGCTGACCAGTTCGGTGGTCTTGAGCAGCGAACCCAGCTGGTCGCGGCGGTCGGCGATGATCGTCGACAGGGTGTGGGTGTTGGTCAGGGCCTGGGGCACCACCTCGGGCAGCCCCTGCATCTGCTCGCCGAGAATGCCCAGCGTCTGGGCGAACTGGTCGGTGTCCACCTGTTCGTAGGTGGTGGTGACATCGGCCAGCGCCTCCTGCAGGTCGTAGGGCACCTCGGTCTGGCTGAGGTCGAAGGTGTTGTCCGGCAACGGTCCCGACCCCGCGGGCTGCAGCGCCAGGTACCTGGACCCGAGGATGGTGGTGACCTTGATGACCGCCCGGGAGTCCTGCCCGAGCGCGACATCATTGCGCACCTTCAACTTTGCCTCGACATGATCGCCGGCGAGCTTCATGTCGGTCACCTCGCCGACCGGGATGCCCGCCACCGTCACCGGGTTGCCGGTCTTGAGGGCGGCGGCCTGCAGGAACCGCGCCGTGTAGTTGCGGTAGCCGATATCGGCGACCTTCACCAGCAGCATGGCGCCGATCAGTACCGTCACCACGGCGATGGCGGTCACGCCCAGCCAGGTGCGGTCCCAGCTGAGCAACGGCCGTCGCCACCATCGCTGTCCGTCAGCCATTGGCCATGTTCCTGCACCTCGGTGTGTAGTGGGCCCCTTCGCCGGGGGTCGCCGCGTCCACGATGATCGGCGTCACGTCGTTGAGACCCGGGAAGAATCCGGTGGCGTTCAGGTCGCACGCGTAGGAGTTGGCGTAGGCGCCCTCGTTGGTGATCCGCGCAAAGCCCTTGAGCAGCAACGGCAGGTTGGCGCCGGTGAAGGCGAGCTGCGGTTCGATGCCCACCAGATGCTGAGCGAAGCCCGGCTCGCGGACCACCAGTTCGTTCAGCGACGGGTAGACCTCGTCGGCGATGGTGGACAGCTGGCGTACCACGCTGGTGATGGATCCCATCGAGTCGACGAGTTCGGGGCGGCGCGCATCGAAGGTGGACACCACCCCCTGGGTCTGGGTGATGACCTCGTCGAGGCTGTCGTTGTGCTGGGCGAGGTTGTCCACCACGACGTTGAGGTCGGTGATCACCTCGCCGAGTTGCTGATCCTGCCCGGCGAATGAATCGGTCAGTCGCGCAGTCTCATCGACGAGGGTGACGACCGAGGCGCGGTCACCCTGCAACGACTCGATGACGCCCTTGGTGAGGTTGTCGGCGTCGGTCGGGTTGAGCACACTGAACAGTGGCTCGTACCCGTTGAGCAGCGCGCCGACGTCGAACGACGGGTCGGTGCGCTCCAACGGGATCTCACTGCCCGGCGGCAGCGGCTCCGACTCGCCCGTGTTGCCCAGGGACAGGCCGAGATACCGCTGGCCGACGATGTTCTGGTAGGTGACCGAGGCGACGGTGTTGCCGAGCAGTTGTTGATCGCTCTGCACCACGAAGGACACCTTCGCGGCATCGCCCTGCAGTTCGATCTTCTCGACGCGGCCGACCCGCACACCCGCCATCCGGACGTCATCGCCTTCGCGCAACCCGAACACGTCGGAGATCACCGCGGTGTAGCCGACGGTGTCACCGGCGACATCGCGGCGCAGCGTGACATAGACCAGCCAGGTCAACGTCACAGCCACCACCATGAACAGTGACAGTCCGATCATCGCACCGCGATACTTCACCGGGCTCCCCCTACTGACACGGTGGTGCCGCGCGCGACCGGACCCAGCAGCAGCTGGGTTGCGGTGGTGGCGGGTTGACCGGTTGCGGCACTGAGCACCTCACGCTCCTGCGGGCTGCCGACCGGACCCACGTTTCCGCCGAACGACGCGGGCGCAGCCTCGGCCGCAAGCGGCGGCGGGTCCCCCGGTCGGGGTGCCACCGGGGCCAGCGGCGACAGCGGGACCGGCGGCGGTGGGGTCGGCACCAGCGCCGGGTTGGCGGTGCCGGGCACCGGCGCCGAGGGCGCCATCCACGGCGGCAGCGGCGGGTTCGGATCGGCCAGGCTGGGGTTGGGCACGACCAGCGGTGGCCCGACCGCGGTGAGGTTGCCGTTGGCTCCCAGCACGGTCCCGGCCGGTGGCTGCAGATCCGCGGGCGGCTGATAGTTCTGCGGCAGCAGGACATCCGGCAGCTCGGGACGGGTCGGCACCAGCGGGGCGGTGAAACAGCTCGGCCCCTTGAGCCCGGCGTACTGCGGGCAATCCGCCCGGGTGTAGGTGTAGGTAGGCGTGAACGAGAGGTTCACCCGCATGTTGCCGGTGTCCAGCTCGGGGATCCACGCATGGTCGAAGAACTTGTCCGACAGTTGGTTCAGCTTCACGAAGGCAGGCACCCAGTGCTGGTCGGTATCAGCGAGCTGACCCAGCACCGGGGTGAGATCGGAGGTGATCTGCACCAGACGGTCGGCGTGGTTGTTCAGCGCGGTGTGCGTGGTGCCCATGGTGTTGACGCCCCCGTTGATCAACGAGGTGAGCTGTGCCCGTTGCTCCACCAGCGTCTGCATCGGCGCCACCGCGACGTGCAGCGCGTCGAGCAGTTCGGGTGCCGTGCTCTGCAGACCCTTCGTCGCGTCGATCAACGCCGACACCGTCGAGGGTCCCGGCTCGGTGGCCACGATCGCATCCAGCTGGTCGACCAGACGATTCAATTGGGCTCCGCTGCGCAGTAATTCGGAGCGCCGATTCTCGGTGGCCGCGTTGATGGCGGCCAGCACGCCGATGGTCTTGTCCTCACGGCCGCGGCCGGTGGCGGCGAGGATATCGCGCAGCTTGCTGATCGTGGTCTGGAACAACACCGTCGGCAGCTCGGTGTCTTCGGGGATCGTCGCACCCGCGTTGATCGCCGGTCCGGGGCCACGGTCGACGAGCTGCACCGAGGACACCGCGAAGACGTTGCTGGGCACCACCCGGGCAGTCACCGTGTCGGGGATCGAGGCCGCATACTCGGGTTTGAGGTCGATGCGCACGAAGTTCGGATCACCGTTGGCCGCCGGGGTGACATCGTCGACCATGCCGACCAGGACCCCGTGGTACTTCACGTCGGAGCGTTGCGGCAGGCCGTCACCGACATTGATCAGGGCGGCCACCACCGGAACCCGGGCATCCAGGCGCCCGGTGGCCTTGATCAACAGCAGTCCCGAAACCAGAGCCGCGACAACCAGAATCGCAATCCCGGTGGCCAATAGCTGACGGTCCGAGAGCCCGCGTCCGTCGGTTTCGATCGAGTTCGGCATCTACCCGCCGAACCTGGCACCGGAGTCGACCGTCCACAGCGCCATGGTGAGCAGCATGTTGACGATGATCACCACCGTGATGCTGGCCCGCATGGCGTGGCCCGCGGCGACACCCACACCGACCGGACCGCCCGAGGCGTAGAAGCCGTAGTAGCACTGCACGGTTGAGGCGATCCACACGAAGATGACGGTCTTGAGCACCGAGTACAGGATGTCCTGACCCGACAACATCAGGCTGAAGTAATGCAGATAGGAGCCGGTCGATCCGCCGCTGATCAGATAGACCACCACCTGCGTGGTCAGGTAGCTGACCGCCAGAACCACGACATAGAGCGGGATCACCGCGATGACCGAGGCCATCAGGCGGGTGGTCACCAGATACGGGATCGGCCGGATCGCCAGGGCGTCCAACGCGTCGACCTCTTCGGCGATGCGCATCGAGCCCAGTTGCGCGGTGAATCGGCAGCCGGCCTGCGTCGCGAAGGCCAGCGAGGCGGCGATCGGCGCCAGCTCGCGGGTGTTCACCAGTGAGGAAATGATGCCGGTGGCCGGGCCCAGTCCCAGCAGATCCAGGAAGTTGTAGCCCTCGATGCCGACCAGCGCACCGACGGTGATGCCCAGCACCACCGCCACCCCGGCGGTGCCGCCGCCGACCACCAGAGACCCGTTGCCCCAGGCGATATCGGAGAGCAGCCGGACGAATTCACCGCGGTAGTGCCGCAGTGCCACCGGGACGCCGGCCACTGCCCGTACGAAGAACACCAGCATGTGCCCGATCCGGATCACCGGCACGGCGCTGCGCCGCAGACCTCGGGTCCACGAGCCCGCGAACGTCGAGGCCGTCACAGCCCCACCCTCGGGAACAACATGATGTAGAGCTGGCTCACCGCGACGTTGACCACCATGAGCAGCAGGATCGATTCGACCACCGCCGCGTTCACCGAGTTGGCCACCCCGGTCGGCCCGCCCGCCGTGGACAGCCCCTTCTGACACGAGACGACGGCCACGATGGCACCGAAGATCACCGCTTTCACCAGGGCGATGACCATGTCACCGGTGGTGGCGAAGGAGGCGAAGGTCGCCACGAAGCTCCCCGGAGCGCCGTTCTGGAAGTACACGTTGAACAGGAAGCTGGCCAGGAAGCCCACGAAACACACGACGCCGGTGAGCGCCACGCCGATCATGACGGCGGCGGCGAATCGCGGCACCACCAGTCGCCGGATCACCGAGACTCCCATGACTTCCATCGCATCGGTTTCCTCGCGCATGGTCCGCGAGCCGAGGTCGGCGGTGATCGCCGAACCCACCGCGGCCGCCATCAGCACCGCGGCGGTCAGTGATGCCGCCTGACGGATGACGGCCAGTCCGCTGGCCGCGCCGGCCAGCGAGGTCGCGCCGACCTGCCCGGCCAGCAGCGCGAACTGGATGGAGAGCGTGACGCCGATCGGCAGTGCCACCAGCACTGTGGGGATCACCGCCGTGCCGGCCATGAACGCGCCCTGCCTGATGAATTCCTGCCATTGGAACTGCCCGGTGAACAGATCGATGAACAGATGCTGGAGGGTACGGACGCCGAGGACGAACTGATCACCGACGGTGCGCAGCGAGGCGATCGGGTGGCGCTGGACGTAGCCGGCGCCCCAGTGCTCGATGGCCTGGAGCCCGTCACCCCGTCCGGCCCCATCGGACGTGCGCTGAATGGGCAAAGCGCTTCCCTCCCGGTACCGAGCCCCGACCGCCCCCGGGCCCGATCACTCGCAATCCTTGGCACGGTATCGCCGCGGTTCGATCGGCGTCAACGTTTTGAGAATTCTCATTCACATATTTGGCGGGTGCAGCGTAGCACCCGCAGCGAACCCCGAACCTGGAGAAGCCCAACCTGCACGAAGTGCGCCGACAGGGGCATTTCGTTCCGCCCGCAACGGGCGGTATGTCCCATTAACTTATTCGGACCAGGTCATTCCGCGGAGAGGGGCGGTCAACAGGCCTACGGGTCCGCGCACATCGCGCGGCACACCTGCGGCATCCGAGCCAGTTCAGCAACTTGCGGTCACCGGCCCGGTCGCGGCAATACGCTGACCGGATGGCACCTGCACAACGCGAACCCCACGTCGTCGTCCTGGGCGGGGGGTCCTGGGGCACCACCGTCGCCACCATCTGTGCGCGGCGCACGCCGACGCTGCAATGGGTGCGATCGGAGGACACCGCCAAGGACATCAACGACAACCACCGCAACTCGCGCTATCTCGGTGAGGAGGTGGCACTGCCGGACGCCCTGCGCGCCACCACCGATTTCTCCGAGGCCGCCCAGAGTGCCGATGTCATCGTGATGGGCGTTCCCTCGCACGGGTTCCGCGGTGTGCTGGAGGAACTCGCTCGAGAGCTGCGGCCGTGGGTTCCGGTGGTTTCGCTGGTGAAAGGTCTGGAGCAGGGCACCAATCTGCGGATGAGCCAGATCGTCGACGAGGTGCTGCCCGGGCATCCGGCCGGGATCCTGGCCGGACCGAACATCGCCCGCGAGGTCGCCGAGGGTTACGCTGCCGCCGCCGTGCTCGCGATGCCCGACCAGCATCTGGCCGCCAATCTGGCGGATCTGTTCCGCACCAGGAGGTTCCGCACGTACACCTCCGACGACGTGGTGGGCGTCGAGATGGCCGGAGCGCTCAAGAACGTGTACGCGATCGCGGTCGGGATGGGTTACTCGCTGGGCATCGGGGAGAACACCCGGGCCATGGTGATGGCCCGCGCGGTGGCCGAGATGTCCAAGCTCGGCGTGGCCATGGGCGGGCATCGCGACACCTTCGGCGGGCTGGCCGGGATCGGCGACCTGATCGTCACCTGTACCTCACAGCGCAGCCGGAACCGGCACGTCGGCGAACAACTCGGGTCGGGCAAGACCGTCGAGGAGATCATCGCGGCGATGAACCAGGTGGCCGAGGGTGTGAAGGCATCGTCGGTGATCGCGGATTTCGGCGAGCAGTACGGGATTTCGATGCCGATCGCCCGCGAGGTCGACGGGGTGATCAACCGCGGCTGCACCGTCGAGGACGCCTACCGTGGACTGATGCTGGAGAAGCCCGGCCATGAGGTGCACGGCTCGGGCTTCTAGCGTTCCGTCAGTTGAAGTACGGGTTGGTGCCCTCGGGACGGTCCAGCAGCGGGTTGCTCGGATTGAGGACGTAGCTGCCGGCCGGGCCGATCACGAAACCGGACTGGTCGAACGAGTTCTGGCATGAGGTGAGCACACCGTCGGTGCCGCAGCTGACATTCCGGAAGCCGATGCGGGTGTTCGCGGGCAACGGCTGGGCCGGCTGGTCGCCGACGTAGATGGGGTTGGCCGCGTTGGCGAAACCGGGCGCGCCGACCTGACCACCGGTGACCACGTTGGCGCCGTTGGGGGCGGCCGGGAACGGCCCGCTGCAGCCGTAGCCGCCGGTGCCGCGACTCRGCACACAGGTGATGTCACCGGGCACGGTGAAGGCGTACAGGCTGCCGTCGTTGACCGCGTACGCGGAGGGCTTCACCAGCTCCCAGGCGTTGATGTTCGGGCCGGGCGGCGGTGGGGGCGGCGGAGCCGGTTCGGCACCCGCGATCGCCGGGGCGCTCACGGCGGCGGCCGCCGCCATGACGAAGATCAGACCTCGCATACGCATGGCGACACACTAGCCTGTCCGTGCACGTCGGGCCACGTTTGCTGACCGCCGGGGCCGCGGCCGGCGAGCTGGGTCAGTACTGACCCGGCCCGCGACCCGCCATCGCCTCCAGTCGCGCGATCCGGTCCTCCATGGGCGGGTGGGTGGAGAACAGCTTGCCGATCTTCTCCCCCGCCCGGAACGGGTTCGCGATCATCAGGTGCGCCTGATCGGCCAGTTGCGGCTCGGGTGGCAGCGGCGCCGCCTGCACCCCGTAGGCGATCTTGCGCAGCGCGTTGGCCAGGGCCAGCGGATCGCCGGTCAGTTCCGCACCGGACTGGTCGGCCTGGTACTCCCGCGACCGCGACACCGCCAGCTTGACCACGGTGGCCGCGATCGGGCCCAGCAGTGAAACCAACAGCAAGGCAAAGGGATTCGCGCCGCCCTCGCGGTTACCACCGAACATCGAGGCGAACACGGCGATGTTGGCCAGCGCGGTGATGACCGAGGCGAGCGCGCCGGCCACGCACGAGATCAGGATGTCGCGGTTGTACACATGGGACAGTTCGTGGCCCAGCACCGCACGCAGTTCCCGCTCGTCGAGGATCTGCAGGATGCCGGTGGTGCAGCACACCGCGGCGTTGCGCGGGTTGCGGCCGGTGGCGAACGCGTTGGGGGCGGCGGTGTCGCTGATGTACAGCCGCGGCATGGGCTGGCGGGCGGTGGTCGCGAGTTCGCGGACGATCCGGTACATCGCCGGCGCCTGCATCTCGTTGACGGGCTGGGCGTGCATCGCGCGCAGCGCCATCTTGTCGCTGTTGAAGTAGACGTACGCGTTCATGCCGACGGCGAACAGCACCGACAGCCACAGGATGGACGGGTTCCCGAACAGCGAACCGATGAACACGATCAGCGCTGACATGCCGACGAGCAGCACGAAGGTCTTCATCCGGTTGGCATGAGGATGCCAGGTCATCAGAGTTCCTCCTACGAAAGTCTTCGCTGATGTAACGCCGGTCGACCCCCGTAGGTTCCTGCTACCCGTGCCGGTTGACGGTGTAATCCACCAGGGTGGCCAGCGCATCGCGCCCGGGACCCGCGGGCAGATTGTCCAGTTCCTCGCGCGCCCGCACCGCGTATTCGCGGACGGTTTCCTTGGCGCGCGCCATGCCCGGGGACCGGCGCAGCAGCGTCAGCGCCTCGGCGACCAGGTCGTCGTCCTCCAGCGGCTTGGCCAGCAGCACCCGCAGCCGCTCGGCGTCCGGGCCGGACTCCCGCAGCGCGTACAGCACCGGCAGGGTGTGCACGCCTTCGCGCAGGTCAGTGCCCGGCACCTTGCCGGACTCGTCGGGATCGCTGTCGATGTCGATGATGTCGTCGGAGATCTGGAACGCCGTGCCGACGATGCCGCCGAGACGGGACAACCGCTCGATCTGATCCTCGCCGGCACCGGAGAAGGTCGCACCGAAACGGCCCGATGCCGAGATCAGGCAGGCCGTCTTCTCGTAGACCACCTTGAGGTAGTGCTCGATCTCGTCGGTGCCGCCGGCAGCGCCCCGGGTCTCGCGCATCTGACCGGTCACCAGCTGGGCAAATGTGTCCGCAATCACCCGCACCGCGTCCGGTCCGAGCCGGGACACCAGCCGGGAGGCGGTCGCGAACAGGTAGTCGCCGGCCAGGATGGCGATGTTGTTGCCCCAGCGCGCGTTGGCGCTGTCGGCACCGCGGCGCACCTGGGCCTCGTCCATCACATCGTCGTGATAGAGCGTGGCCAGGTGGACCAGCTCGATCACGGCGCCGGCGATGGTGACGTCGTCGTCCTCGGGGCGTGGCCCCAGCGACCCCGACAGCACGGTGAACAGCGGCCGGAACCGCTTGCCGCCCGCCTGGAACAGATGCTGGACGGCCTCGGCCATCAGCTCATCCGCCTTACCCAGCTCGGTGGCCATCAGATCTTCGACGCGCGCCACTCCGTCGCGTACCTGCGCGGCGAATTCGGGATTCCCGAAGTCCACCCCCGCCACCACGCTCGCCGGTGTCCTCATGCGTCCAACATACTGTGGAGGTACTCGGTGGATGAACACGGCGGGCAGAGCGGAGCGACGCGGGGATGATCAAGGCCGATGTGGTTGTCGTGGGGGCCGGGCCCGCCGGTTCCTCAGCGGCCGCGTGGGCGGCCCGGGCGGGCCGCGACGTGCTTGTCATCGACTCCGCGCAGTTCCCCAGGGACAAGGCCTGCGGTGACGGGCTGACCCCGCGGGCGATCTCGGAGCTGCAGCGCCTCGGCCTCGGTGACTGGCTGGGCGGCCGGATCAGCCATCACGGGCTGCGGATGTCCGGGTTCGGGGCCGACGTGGAGATCCGCTGGCCCGGCCCCTCATTCCCCCCGACGAGCAGCGCGGTCCCACGCACCGAGCTCGACGACCGGATCCGGATGGTCGCCGCCGACGACGGCGCAAAGATGATGCTCGGCGTCAAAGTGGTTGATGTGCGCCATGATTCAACCGGACGGGTCTCGGAGCTGATCCTCGACGACGGCTCGGAGATCGGCGTGGGTGAGCTGATCGTGGCCGACGGCGCCCGCTCCACACTGGGGCGCACGCTCGGCCGCACCTGGCATCAGGAGACGGTGTACGGCGTGGCGGTCCGCGGATACATCGCGACCCCACGCGCCAACGAGCCCTGGATCACCTCACACCTCGAATTGCGTTCCCCGAAGGGCAAAGTGCTCCCCGGCTACGGCTGGATCTTCCCGTTGGGCARCGGCGAGGTGAACGTCGGCGTCGGGGCGCTGGCCACGGCGAAGCGGCCGTCGGATGCCGCCCTGCGACCGTTGATGTCCTACTACTGCGACCTGCGGCGCGAGGAGTGGGGTTTCGAGGGCGAACCACGGGCCGGGCTGTCGGCTCTGCTGCCGATGGGGGGCGCGGTGTCCGGGGTGGCCGGGCCGAACTGGATGCTGATCGGCGATGCCGCGGCGTGCGTCAATCCGCTCAACGGCGAGGGCATCGACTACGGCCTGGAAACCGGGCGACTGGCCGCGCAACTGCTGGGATCCGGCGATCTGACCACGGCGTGGCCGTCGATGCTGACCGAGCACTATGCGCGCGGGTTCTCCGCGGCCCGACGGCTGGCGCTGCTGCTCACGTTGCCGCGGTTTCTGCCCGCGGCGGGCCCGGTGGCGATGCGCTCGCACTTCCTGATGACGGTGGCGGTGCGGATGATGGGCAATCTGGTCACCGAGGAGGACGAGGACTGGATCGCCCGGGTCTGGCGGACGGCCGGCCTGGCGTCGCGCAGGCTCGACGAACGCACCCCGTTCAGCTGACCAGTCAGACCAGTTGCGGTTCGCGCCCCAACAACGTCATCTCCATCAGCAGCTTCACGCAGGCACGGGAATGCTCGGTGTCCTGGTACTGCACCAGCCGGCCGAGATCGACCACCAGACCGAATGCGGCGTGCACGGCGAATTTCGCCTGTGCGTGGCTGAACTCGGGACGCGCCGCGGCGAGCAGCCGCGCCCACTCATCGACGGTGGAGCGCTGGATGTTGCGGATGGCCCCCCGGTCGGCCTCGGGCACATTGCCGCGTTCGGCGTAATACACGTAGGCGATCTCGGGCTCCCGGAACGACCGGGCCACATACAGATCGATCAGACGAGCCAACGCCTGCTCCGGATCTGATTCCGCGGCAAGAACACTCGATACATCTCCGGACACCCGGTCGGCGCTGCGACGGTAGGACGCGACCAGCAGATCGGCCTTGCCCGGGAAGTACCGGTAGATCCCGGATGCCTGGATGCCCACCGCCGCGGCGATGTCCTCCATGCTGGTCTCCCGGAATCCCTTCTTGTGAAACAGCAGCAGGGATTCGTGCAACAGCATCTCGTATTTGCCGCCGGCGCCGGAGCCGCTGGGCGTCAACGGGTTCGATTCGGGTGACTCGAACGGGGCCGGCAGGGTGGCCGAGAGCACGGCGGTGGCCAGGCCTGCCAGCAATACCCGCATCTCGTTGACGGGCAGTGAGGCCCGGTGATCGGTGACACTGCCGATGACGCTCAACGCGGCCGACGACAGGGTCCAGCGTTCGTGCGAGGTGAGCTCCGGCCGCAGCCGGATCAGGGGTTCCTGCAGCCTGCGGTTGACGAACCCGATCTGCCCGTTCAGGATCTGCTGATCATCCTCGTTGAGGTAGCGACCCTCCCACCGGTACAGCCCGCCGGAGCTGCGGTTGGCGATAGCGGTCTCCACGAGGGCGTCGACGAGGTCGGCCAGCAGGGTGGCCGGATCACGTTCCGGATCGCCGATATCGGTGCTGTCCACCAGTTGCTGACCCAGACCGAAGACGGCGTCCCGGAACAGTCCGTACTTGCTCGACGAATGCCGGTACAGCGCCGCAGCCGAAATGCCCACCCGAGTGGCGATCTCCTCCATGCTCACCGCGTGGTAGCCGAGCGCACTGAAGGCATCGGCCGAGGCCTTGACGATCTGTGCCTTGYGATCACGCGGCCGGCGACGCACAGCAGGTTGCGCGGGGCGGCCGGCCGAAGACATACCCTCACGGTAACGCATTCTGCGGTCACCGACAGATCCTGGGAATGCCACTTCATGATCGATCACATTTCGCCATATACGGCTGCGCATTTCAGTCGATACCGCTCACTCACATCAGAGAATGGACATTCACATAAACTCTTGCGCGAACGTCAATCCGTGTGTCAGGCTTGCCATACGGCGTAGCGGTCGACGTTGCTGATCAGCCCAAGGCTTTCGCGTCGCTTCGCTCGCCCAGGGAGGAGATTGTCGCGATGCCGGCGCGCTACCTCGATTTCGGATCATCCCCACGACTGACCAACGCCGACACCCGCATCACCATCGAGCAGCGAACACCGCGCTGGTACCACGGCGATGTCGCCATCGAGGACGCCTTGGACTTCTGGTCCTTCGCCGGCGCCGCCGCCAACGTGGTCATGCAGCTGTCCTGGCCGGAGGTCGGCTACGGGGTGGCCGAAAGCCGGGTGAGATCCGGCAGCCTGATGGAGCATCCGTGGAAACGGGCGCGCACCACGACCCAGTACCTCGCCGTCGCCATTCTGGGCACCGAGGAGGAACGCGCCGCCTACCGCGAGGCGGTCAACGGCGCGCATCGCCAGGTGCTCTCCACCGACACCAGCCCGGTGCGCTACAACGCCTTCAACCGTGAACTGCAGATGTGGGTGGCGGCCTGCCTGTTCATCGGGTTCGAGGACACCTTCGAGTTGCTGCACGGTGTGATGACCGACGAGCAGGCCGAACAGTTCTACCGGACCGCACAGCCGCTCGGCACCACCTTGCAGGTCACCGCGGACCAATGGCCGGCCACCCGGGCCGATTTCGACGTGTACTGGAACACCGCCTGCGAGCGAGTGGTGATCGACGATCACATCCGCGAATACCTGATGGCCCTGGTGGATCTGAAGATGATCCGGTGGCCGCTGCGGGTAACTTTCGGCCCGCTGCTGAAGTTCCTGACCATCGGGTCGCTGGCGCCGGTGTTCCGTGACGCCATGGGTCTGCACTGGTCGGACGCCGACCGGCGCCGCTTCGAGAACCTGTTCGTGTTCGTCTCGTTCGTCAACCGGTTCCTGCCGCGTTTCATCCGCCAGGGCGCCAGCCAGATACTGATGGGTGATGTGCGGCGCCGGATCCGGCGCAAGAAGGCCCTGATCTAGATCGGCACCTCGATATCGGTCCACCACGGTGTCTTGTGCAACTCGGTGCTGAACAGATTCGACTCCGCTTTGAGCGCCCGCACCAGAGCCTGCCGGGGCACCTCGGTGTTGTCCTCGCGGCTGCCGTGCCGGCCGTCCAGGGTCGACAGCAGCGTGATCAGTCGCCGATTCGCGGTGGAATCCTCCGCCCCGCGGTGAATGAACTTCTCCCACAGACTTTTCGGTGTGGCGTTCAGACTTCCGTGGTGGCCCACCTTGTAGATGTTGGTGTTCGCGAGATCGTGGAGCAACCGGGCATTGCCGGTGTTCTCATCGGCGTCGAACAACACCCAACTCCAGTTCTCGATCTGGGCGTCACCGGGGAACACGAGCAGTGATTCGCCGATCCGGATCTGCAGGATCACGCTGGTGTTGTTCAGCGACGAGTCCAAGGTCCGCAGCAGCGAGAGCATGTTGTCGGCATGCGCGCGGTCGATGCGCGGCGTCAGCCAGCGTGCGGCCTGCGGCACGGCTTCGGTCGCCGTCTCGAACAGCGGCGACAGGTCGTCGCACGTCGCGTCCCCATCCTGAGCGGCTCGGGACCAGTTCGACGCGAGGTGCCAGAATTCATTGTTGATCTGCGCCTGCCGTGCCAGGGACGGCGCGGCGGCCAGCGTGGGCGGCCCGAGGACCTTGATGGTCACGTCGGGCAGCAGTCGCTGGTCGGTGAGGTCGTCGCCGTACTTGACGTAGCGTCCCCGGCCGTCGGCAGCCATCGTCTGCAGACAGTCGACGGCCTCCCGGTTGGAGATGTTCTTCTCACCGAGGAACTGCAGACGGTCGCCGACACCGTCAGGGAATCGTTGCAGCGCATTCATCTTCGCGGATGCAGCCGTCACACCGGCGGCGAACAGCTGCATATCGCCCATCGTGCCGACCATTTGCCGGTCCATGAGCGGCGCCTTGGCATCGGTGGGCAGCAACGGATCCTCGGTCCACGGCTGCACGACCCTGCGCGGGTTCAGATCCCTGATGATGGATCCCGCCTTTGCGCGGCCGAATCCGCTGATGTGGTCGGCGTGGCGATGGGTGGCGACGACCATCTGCAGACGGCCCCGGGTGATCGAGCCATCCGCGTTCGCGGTGCGTCCGAGCACCACATCGCGGATGTCCTCGGCGATGCGGTCCATGTGATCCTTGGGAAAGTCGCCCGGCAACTCGGTGGATCCGAAATCGATGAGGACCGCGCGGCGGACCGCATCGTCGTAATCGACCCACAACAGCACGCAATCACCGAATCCCACGTTGTAGGCCCGGATCCCCGCCCTCTTGATACTGCGCATCACCACTCCTCTCGCGCTCCCCGGGCCCGCCGCACGATCTCTGCGGCGGCAGCCTCCGGATTCTCGGCCGCGTTGCGGTCACGGTGCCGCAGCGCCAGTGCATGGGCAGTGCGCGGCCCGTCGGTGAGGCTTCTGGACTCATAGAGGTAGGCGATCCGGCGGTTCCACCGCTGGATGCGCTCGCGATCGGCTTCGGCGTCCGCGTCGGCGTCGGCGTCCGCGTCGGCGTCCGGCTCGATCCCTTGCAGGCTGGGCAGTTTGTCGGAGATCTCGAACTTCAGGTCGCCGTATTCGTCGAGGATCAGCGTGGATCCCCCGCGAAGCTCGATCTGGGTGTCGGGGTCGAGCTTCTCCAGCGGGGCCAACCCGTAGGCGGGCAGTTCGCCGGCCGCGATCTTGAGGTACTGCGTGCACTCGACGACAGTTTCGCGGACGTGAAAGCCGTCATCCGGTGCGCTCCTGACGCACGGGCGCACACTGGAGATACGGGTGAAGGCGTGTGGATTGAGGTGCAGGTTGCCGCGGTTGCCCCAGATGTGCCGGAACATCTCGGTGTCATCGCTCTGCAACGCAGAGAAGTGAACCCCGTTGCGCTGCAAGCCATCCTTGCGTTTCGGCGGACACCAGCAACCATCCCCATCCTGGGTGGTGCCGGCGATGCCGAACCCGGCCATCTGCTCGCGCAGGGTGCTCCGCAGGTTGTAGCGGCTGTCATCCGCGCGGACCTCGCGGTCGGCGGTCAGCATCGCCCTCAGGAAATGGGCAAAGGTGATGTGGATGGGTGGTGTGTAGTCGATGGCGCGGACACTCATGGTCAGCAGCAGATCGGCGATGTCGGCGCCCTGTTCGACGAGAATTCTGCGCGGAATCAGGGTGTCCTCGCCGGGAAAAAGATCCTCCATGCGCCTTTCCCACGCCACCAGAAGGGTGCGCATCACGGCACCGACCAGGATCTCGCCCCGCCGATGGACCTCGTGAAAGCCGGGCTCGTCGAGCAGTCCGGGCGTCGGCGCGATGCCCACCGAACGCCGCAGTGCATTCACGTGGGTCAGGCTCTCACCGAGCCCGAACAAGTCCGTCTCGGCAAGCCGCTCCGGGTTGAACACGGACTTGTCGACGAACTCGTTTTCGTTGCGCGGGTCCACCAGATACTCCACGGCCTCCTTCAACGAGAACACCGACAGCAGCGCGACGATGTCGGCGAAGGCCTCGTGAAAGGCCGCCTGATCCGGTGACGACGGCGAGATGAAGCTGCCACGCAGACCGTCGAGCAGCGCGTGCGTCGCCTCGTGGGCGACGACGTCGTGCGACAGACACAGGTAGGTGTTCGAGGCACTGGGTCCGCGGCGGATGTAGCCGAACAACAGCGCCTCGGCCTCGGGTGAGTAGAACGCATTCGCGTCCTCGAAAGCGTGCGGTACCACCTTGAGTTGGTGACCGCGGATGCCCCACCGCACCCGCCGTCCCAGCGCCGACTCGAACCGCCGCAAGGTTCTGGTGACGATCGCGTACACGTTCCACGCGTGGAACACCGGATCGGCCAGAATCTCGTCGCGCTTCTGCCAGTGCGGTGGACCGTCTTTCGTCGGCGCCGCCCGGTACATCCGGCGGGAGGTGGCGTCGTAATCCACCACGTAGAGTGCGGACCCCATCGGGCCGTCGATGAGTTCCTCCCGGGGGATCTGCACCTCGGCGGTGAGAACCTTGCCGTCGCGTTCGACGGTCGGGTCCTGCACCACGATCGTGACGGTGCAGTAGTCCGGGCTCACCATGACATCACCCCGGCCAAGGGAGTGCCGGGCTCACCGACCCAGTCGTCGCGGTCGAGGAACAGCGCATCCGCGGGCAGGTTCGGACCGTACCGAGGGTCGCCGTCGCGCCGGACGGCGACGCTTCCGTGCACGACGGCACCGGCGGGGACGATGCGCCTGCTGCCGATCGGCGGGGTGCCCGCGAGGCGCCCGCGCCATTCCATCCGGCTGACCGGCGCCGAGGCATGCTCCCCGGACAGGGTGTATCTCCCGGCGTACTCGTCATTGCGGACACGCAGTCCCGCGGTGATCGCCCCGTCCAGTACCCAGCGCATCGAAATGTCGCCCAGTGCCGGGTTATCGGGAAATCCGCCACCGACATCGGAATGGATACCGGCGAACCAGACCTCTTCCATCTGCGGGAACCGTTGGCCTTCGGGCGGGAACTTCAGGAGATAGGGCTGGTAAGGCCGGCGTTGCTCGTCGATGGACACCGCGTGTCGCACCGTCTCGACGTTGATCAGCTGGCGCGTCCACGGCCACCTGAAGTCCGGGCCGACGAAGCTGGTGGCCTTGACGGTGTCGAACAGACCGAGATAGCGGACCGGACAGGACACGGTTTCACCGGGAGTGGGCAGGCTCAGCGTCGTGGCGAAGCGGTCGATCCGGTCCCACCCCTCAGGACCGGAAAGGTTGGAATCCCCGGGATTTCGGGCGTAGACGCGAACGGCGTACGGCACGAGGTTCTCCGAACCGGGCCGCAGCAGCCCCACCGACCGGAGCAGACCGCACAACGCGCGCGCCGTGTACGCACCGCGGCTGAACCCGAAGATGAAGATCTGATCCCCGGGTTCCCAGGTGCGCATGAGGTAGGTGTAGGCCTCGGCCATGTTCTCCCGGATGCCGTGCCCGAGGGCCAGACCTCCGAGTACCGAGAGCTTCCTGCCCAGCGCGCTCCAGGACCCCGGCGCAGCGAGCGTGCCGACACCGGGGTCGTAGTACACCTGCTGGCGGTCGGGGTCGGCGAGCTGCAGCATTTCCACGATCTTGAAGATGTTGGTGACAGCCCTGGCCTTCACCTCGTTGGACGTGCCATCGAGACAGATCACGATGTTCTTCATCCCTGCTCCTTCGACGAGCCGATGGGCCCACGGTAGGAGTCGGTGGGGACGCCGATCCGGGTAGAGCGGTACTCACTTCGCAGATCGGCACGTACGCGCCGGCGGCAGAATCGAGTACGGCTCTACGCATATCCCCCGTTGCGGCGTGGATGACGATCGCAGTACCGCACGGGTGAACCGGAATGAACGGGGTTGTGATGACCGAAAAACTGTTGCCGTATGACCGGACGATCGTCGTGCAGGAGACACCGTTCTGGTGTGGACCGGCATCGACTCAGGTCGTGCTCGACTCCCGGGGTGTCCGGCTGGCCGAGGCCGATCTGGCACGCGAGATCGGCACCACCACAGCGGGTACCGACTTCATCGGCCTGATCGAGCGGGTGCTCGACAAGAAGGTCTGCGATGCCCGGTACACCTCGGTCAACATGACGGATGACCCGCCGACCCCACAGCAGAAAGACCGGTTGTGGTCCGATGTGGTGGCCTCGATCAACAGCGGATTCGGCGTGGTGATGAACTGGGTGGCACCACCATCGAACTACCCGCGCGCCGTCAAGGGCACGACGTCACCTGCGTACCGCGGCGGCACCGTTTTCCACTATGTCGCGTGCATGGGCTACGACGACACCCCCGGCGCACGTGCGTTGTGGATCGCCGACAGCGGGTTCAAACCCTTCAACTACTGGATCAGCTTCGATCAGGCGGCCACGCTGATCCCGCCCAAGGGCTACTGCTACGCCGATATCGACGTCAATCCGATCGCACCGAACGCGCCGAGCGATCAGGTTGCGGAGAACCTGATGCGTGCGATGGGCGGCAGCATCTCGTTCGACCGCTACCGCGCTCTGCTACCCGCCGTGACACAGGCACTGCAGGAGTGTGGGTGCAACACCCCGGAGCGAATCACCATGTGGCTGGCCCAGATCGGGCACGAATCCGGCGGCCTGAAGTTCATGGAAGAGATCGCCGATGGCAGCGCCTACGAGGGCCGCGCCGATCTCGGGAACACCCAGCCCGGGGACGGCCGCCGKTTCAAGGGCCGCGGCCCGATCCAGGTCACCGGCCGGCACAACTACACCAAGGTGTCGCAGTGGGCCCACAGTCGCGGCCTGGTGCCCAGCCCGACATTCTTCGTGGACTCTCCCGAACAGCTGGGGACCGACAAGTTCAGCTTCCTGGGGGCGATCTGGTACTGGACGGTGGCACGTCCGCAGATCAACGCCATGTGTGACGCCAACGATCTCGAAGGTGTCACCCGAGCCATCAACGGCGGGCTCAACGGCCTGGAAGACCGCAAGCTCCGGTGGCAACGCTGCCGCGAAATAGGTTCCCCACTAACTGCTTTGACAACTCAGACAGGAGACATCACCATGGCCGATGCAGAAGAGATCCGCAATGCCACCACGGGGACCGCGGCGAACGGATGGCCGTTCGCCTGGCGGTACGCCTACTCGCGGCATCCGCGCGATTTCAACGAGATCGTCAACGACGCCGATCGGGGCCCGTGGATGCGTCGGCAGCCCGATGGCACCGATCACGCCGGGCATACCGACGCCTTCGAGCAGATCGTGCCGATCAACGAACAGATCGCCTGGCGCCACACGTTTTCCGACGGCATCGAACGCGATTCCGGTGATGTCCTGCTGGAACTGATGGAGTTCGCCATTCAGTGGCGGGCCTCCAACGATCTGTCCACCAGCGCCTTCGCCGACACCGAGGTGCCGGCCGCCACCAACGGTCACACCAACGGGCACACCCCCCGGCCGCCGCGCAAGCGGCCCGCCGCCAAGGCCGCGAAGAAAGCGCCGGCCAAAGCGCCGGCGAAACGCGCACCGCGATGACCGATTTCGGGGACCTGCTTGCCGATATCCGCGGCGTGCGCCGGATCCGGCACGCATGGTTGACCTGTTCAGGTACCTGGGCGCCGCCCGGCACGGGCTACAGCTCGTGGGTCGTGCAGAACGCCGACCCCGATCTGGTGTTCGAGGTGCCCGTCCAGTCACCATGGTCGTTCGGGCCGGTCGGCGGTCCCGATGCCAACGCCCCGAGTTACCGGCAGAGCGTGGCGACCGGCAAGCGCTGGGCGATCGACTGGATCAATGCCCATCCGAACCAGACGTTCGGGCTCGGGGGCTACAGTCAGGGCGCCCAGTGCGCCGGCGAGATCTACCTGGAACTGCTGCCCGGAGGTGTGCTGGAGCACCGATTCGGGGATTTCATCGGCGGTTTCAGCTTCGGCGACCCGATGCGTCCGGAGAAGGTCACCGGCGGCGGCGCACCCGACCCGGGCGGTGCGGGCATCAGTCCGGTCCGTATCGCCACCCCCGACCCGCGATGGCGCTACGCGGCGAACGGACCGAAGAATCGGGCGGTCGGCATCGACCTCTACTCCGCCACCCCGCTCAACGGGGCGGGCCAGATCATCCGGAACTTCTATTCGATGGGCGTGGACATCGGCCTCGCGCCCACCCCGTTGCCCATGGTCGAGTCGATCGCCCGGGGCGTGGTGCAACTGCTGGTCGATCTGCTCGGTCCGCTGGCCGGACTCGGCGGGCTGGCCGCGCTGGGCCCCTCCGCCGGTCTGGCGGGCCAACTGCTGAACAATCCCGCCATCGCGAAGTTGCCGTCGGACTCGGTCGAGGGCGTCACGCCGTTCGACGCCATCGAGGCGGCGGTGCTGGCGCTTCAGTTCGTCGCCACCGGTACCGGACCGCACGTCAGCTATGACACGACCGACGCGGTGCCCGGGGTGAACCACATCGCGCATGCGGTCGCGCACGTCAACGCGCTGTGCGCCTCCGCCGGGGCCCGCATGGCTGCCTGAGCCGCGTCAGCGGTACTCGCACAGATAGGCCGTCTCAACCTCCGCGCGCACCGTGAACGTGCTGTCCGCGGGCACCGTGAATTGGGTTCCCGCCGCAAAGGTTTGCCACGCGTCCTGACCTGGCAGCCGCACGGTCAGCGCGCCGGACACCACGCTCATGATCTCCAGCCGCGATGTCCCGAACTCGAACTCGCCGACGGCCATGACACCGACGGTGGCCGGTCCTTCCGCGGTCGCGAAGGCGATCGACGCGACGTCGCCGCCGAAGTACTCATTGACCTTGAACACGCACAGCTCCTCCGAGATGGGGTGAGCGGCCAGAATACCCGGCCGGCTACACCAGGTACTTGTGCACGCCGAGCATCGCGTTCGCATCGGCCGGTTCGCGGGTGCAGTCTTCGAGCGCGGACGACACCGCCACTTCGTTGATGCCGGTGCCGATGAGCACCAGCGTGGTCCCCCGCCCCGTCCCGCGGCGCTTCTCGAAGCGCAGCGACGTGCCGACGAGCTGAACAGAGTACCGGCCGCCGTCGCCGAAATCCACGAAACCCTTTGCGCGATAGAGCCCGACGGGCCGGTCCTGCAGAAAAGCCAGAAAGCGGCGTGGGTTCACCGGCGCATCGGCGCTGAACTCCACACTCTGATATTCCGGGTGCTCGTGATGATGATCGTCCTCGAGGAGCAGTTCATCCAGGGAGAGCTGGGTCGGGCGCTCCCGACGCCTCACCGGCGCGTCGATCAGCAAGGCTGGATCCACCCGCGCAAAGTCGGTGTACACCAGCGGGACTCGCGGGTTCGCGGCGCGGACCTCAGCCGCCACCGCATCGGCATCACCGTCGGATGCCTTGTTCAGCACCACCAGGTCGGCCACCCGCACCCCGTGTCCCAGCTCGGCCGGTTGGGCGGCGTCGACCACCAACACCAGTCCGGCGTAATGGAACCGGTCGTCCCCGGCGGTGGCGATCGTGCGCGCCAACACCGGCGGCTCGGCGATACCGCTGGCCTCGACCACGATCAGGTCCAGCGCGGGCCGCACCGCGGCGAGCCGGCCCAGCATCTCGGCGGCCTCGGAGGCGTCCACCGCGCAACAGATGCACCCGTTGGACAGCGAGGCCATCGCGTCGACCTGCCCGGCCACGAACATGGCGTCGATGTTCACCGCACCGAAGTCGTTGACCAGCGCCCCGATTCGCACGCCGCGGGTGTTACGCAGCAGGTGGTTGAGCAGCGTCGTCTTACCGGCGCCGAGGAAGCCGGCAAGGGCCAGGACGGGGACGCTCATGGCTCGGCTCCGCGGCTAGACCGGCTTGACGGCTGCGTGCAGCGCGACGATCCCACCGGTCAGATTGCGCCAGCGCACGGCTTCCCAGCCGGCGTCGCGGATACGGTCGGCGAGTTCGGACTGCGTGGGCCAGGCCCGGATCGACTCGGCCAGATACACATAGGCGTCCGGGTTGCTCGATACCGTGCGCGCCATCATGGGCAGCGCCTGCATCAGGTATTCCTTGTACGCGGTGGCGAACAGCCCGTTGGTCGGCGTGGAGAACTCGCACACCACCAGTCGGCCGCCGGGGCGCGTCACCCGCGCCATCTCCCGCAGACCCGCCACATGGTCGACCACGTTGCGCAGCCCGAAGCTGATGGTCACCGCGTCGAACACGCCGTCGGCGAACGGCAGCTTGGTGGCGTCGCCGGCCACCTTGGGCACACTGCGGGCCGCACCGGCGGACAGCATGCCGACCGAGAAGTCCGCCGCCACACACCAGGCACCCGAACTCGCCAGCTCGACCGTCGACACGGCGGTGCCGGCCGCCAGGTCCAGCACCCGCTCCCCCGGCCCGATGGCCAGTGCCGCACGCGTCTGACGGCGCCAGTACCGGTCCTGCCCGAGCGACATCACCGTGTTGGTGATGTCGTAACGGCGGGCCACGGCGTCGAACATCGACGCGACCTCATGTGGGTCCTTCTCCAGCGATGCCCTGCTCATCGCTTTAAAACTACCTGTGAGTCTCGGGGTTCCGGGAATGGGGATTCCGTGATGACGTTGGTACCGCTGGAGAGCTCCGCGAACGAAAGGCACCGATATGGCTGAGAAGGTCTGGTTCATCACCGGCACATCACGTGGCTTCGGCCGGGAATGGGCCATCGCGGCCCTGGAGCGCGGCGACAAGGTGGCCGCCACCGCCCGCGATACCGCGTCGCTGGACGACCTGGTCACCAAATACGGCGCGGCGATCCTGCCGCTACAACTCGACGTCACCGACCGGGAGGCCGACTTCGCCGCGGTCAAGGCCGCCCACGAGCACTTCGGCCGGCTCGATGTCGTGGTCAACAACGCCGGGTACGGGCAATTCGGGTTCATCGAGGAGCTCACGGAGGCCGAGGCGCGCGACCAGATCGAGACGAACGTGTTCGGCGCGCTGTGGGTGACCCAGGCTGCGCTGCCGTTCCTTCGGGCCCAGCGCAGCGGGCACATCATCCAGGTGTCCTCGATCGGCGGCATCACCGCGTTCCAGAACGTCGGCATCTACCACGCCTCGAAGTGGGCGCTGGAGGGTTTCTCGCAGTCGCTGGCCCAGGAGGTCGCCGGTTTCAACGTCCACGTCACGCTGATCGAGCCGGGCGGTTTCGACACCGACTGGGCCGGGTCCTCGGCCAAGCGGGCCGAGCCGCTGCCGGACTATGCCGAAGCCCACAAAGAGGCGCAGGAGGCCCGTGCCAAGCGCACCGCGAAGTCGGGCGACCCGCAGGCGTCGGCCGCCGCAGTGCTCAAGATCGTGGACGCCGAGAAGCCGCCGCTGCGGGTGTTCTTCGGGGAGATCCCGCTGCAGCTGGCCGAGGCCGACTACGCGCAGCGGCTGGCGACGTGGCGGGAATGGCAGCCGGTGTCCGTGGAGGCTCAGGGCTAGGGGTTGCGCACCGCGAGATAGTGCTCGGACACCGGGACACCGTCGGTGTAGCGCTCCACGGCCTGTTCGATGAGCAGGTCCTGGCCGGTGAGCCGGGTGTGGTGCTGGTGCATGTGTTCACCCCAGGACCGCACGATGAACGTCTCCACAAACGTCGCTTCGTGTTCGACGCTGCGGAACAGCCGCCACTGCGAGGCCCCGGTGCGCTGCCGGGAGCGGCCCATGACGTCCATCGCGGCGAGGAAGTGCTGCTCGTCCTCCGGCGTGACGCGGTATGCGGTGATCACCAGGACGGGTCCGTCGAGCGGGGCGGGATCGAAGACCAGGTTGGGCTCGGGCCAGTGCGAGGACGGGGTCAGGTCGAGGTCGCCGGTCTTGGCGTGCAGCGGCCACCACAGTGAGGACAGTCCGCACACCAGCAGAAAACCCGCGCTGATCAACAAGCTCGTCACGCTGGTGGTGCCGGCCGCGACCAGCCCCCACACCAGCGACCCCACCGCCTGCCCGCCCATGAAGACCAGCTGATAGACGGACAGCCCGCGGGCCCGTACCCAGCCCGGCAGACTCAGCTGCATGGACGCGTTCAGCGTCGACAGCGACAGCAACCAGGAGGCGCCGCCCACCAACAGTGCTGCCAGCACGATGGAGAAGTTGGGCACCAGAGCCAGCACCACGGTGGCCACCGCGAAACCCGCCGCGGCGGTGGTCAGCAGCACGTTCTGGCCGAATCGGGACCGCAACCGCGACAACAGGAAGGCGCCGAGCACCGCACCGGCTCCCAGCGCGCCGAGCAGCACACCGTAGCCCGACGACGACAGGCCGAGGCGGCTGCTGGCGATCACCGGAAGCAGCCCCCACAGTGCGCTGGCGGGAGCGATGAACAGCGCCGCCCGCAGCAGGATCCGTCGCACGATCGGTGAGCTGCGGATGAAGCGTCCACCCGCACTGAGCGCCGCCAGCGCCCGCTCGGGCGGTTCGCTGCGTTCCACCGAGGCGGGTCGCCACATGACGAGCACGACCACGATCCCTACGAACGACACCGCGTTCAGCCCGAAGACGAGGGTCGGGCCCGACAGCGACACCAGCACACCGGCGATGGCAGGCCCGATGGCGCGGGCCAAGTTGATGCTCATGCTCCCCAGCGCGGCGGCGGCCGGGATCTGCTGGGCGGGAACAAGATCCGGCTGGATCGCCTGCCAGGCCGGCGCGACGAGCGCCTGCCCGCAGCCGATCACGAACAGCAACATCAGCAGCACCGCCGGAGTCGTCAGCCCGGCGCCGGTCAACGAGGCGAGCAGACCCACCCCGGCGGCCATCGCGCCCTGGGTGGCGATGAGCAGACGCCGCCGGTCGATGAGGTCGGCCAGCACGCCCGACGGCAACGCGAGCAGCATCACCGGCAGCGTCGTCGCGGTCTGCACCAGTGGCACCAGCACCGCCGCGCGCGGGTCGCCGACGAGCATCCACTGCGCCCCGACGGTCTGCATCCAGGTACCGAGATTGGACACCAGCTGCGCGATCCACAGCGCGCGGTAGACCGGCGATCGCAGCGGTGCCCACGTCGACGTGGACGGTGCCGATGTGCCTACCGAGGTCATCCGTCCACGCTAGAGGCTGCGGGCCGCGTTTGTGGCATGCGGCAGCGGGTATATCCGCTGGATGAATCGGTGCGAATGGAACAGCTGACGCTGCTACTGGCGTTGTTCGTCGCTACCGTCTTTCTGGCGCCGGTGGCGACGCGTCTCAAATTGCCGTACCCGGTGCTGCTGCTCGTCGCGGGTCTGGCGGTCGCGTTCATCCCGGGTTTGCCGACACCGTCGATCAACCCGGAGCTGATCCTTCCGCTGGTGTTACCGCCACTGCTCTTCGCTGCGGCCCGCCGCACATCGTGGCGCGAGTTTCTCGACAACCGCAGGGCCATAGGTCTTCTCGCCATCGCACTGGTGCTGGTGACGGCGTTCGCCGTCGGTGTGCTGGTGCACGCCCTGGTGCCCGGCGCACCCTTGCTCGCGGCGCTGGCGCTGGGGGCGGCGGTGGCACCGCCGGACCCGGTGGCGGCCACCGCAGCGGTGCGTGAGCTGGGTCTGCGACGCCGGTTGCGGACCACCCTGGAAGGCGAGGGACTGTCCAACGACGCGACCGCACTGGTGCTCTACGAGGTTGCCGTCGCCGGCGTCGTCGCCGGGACGCTCTCCGTGTGGGGCGCCGCGTCGAGTCTGGCCCTGTCGGTCGTCGTCGGGGTCGGTATCGGCCTGGTGCTTGCCGTGGGGGCGCGCTGGCTGATCGGCAAGCTGCCCGCCCACCCCGTGGGTAGCGCCTTCGTCCTGCTGATGCCGTTCGCGGCGTACGGGATCGCCGATGTCGCCCACGGCAGTGGCGTGCTCGCCGTGGTGACCCTGGCGCTGGCCTTGAGCAGGCATCCCGACAGCGAATCCGCACAAACCCGGCTGGTCTCCGAAACCGCCTGGGACATCATCGAACTGCTCGTCACGGGCGCCGCTTTCGCCTTCGTGGGGCTCGAGCTGCGGGTGGTGGCCCAGGCCGTTCCTGGCGACCTCGGCGAGCTGATCACCCAGGCGCTGGTGGTCACGGCCGCCGTGATCGTGATCCGGTTCGGATGGATCTTCGTGGTCGGCACCATCGATCAACGGTTGGCCGCCCGGTCGAAACCGGAAGCCGAGCCCACCGGATGGCGCGAACGCCTCATCGCGTCATGGGCCGGGATGCGGGGTGTGGTCACGCTGGCCGCCGTGCTGGCGCTTCCGGTCGACTTCCCGGAACGCGACCGGCTGATCTTCATCGCCTTCGTCGTCATCGTGGTGACGTTGACATTGCAGGGCACCACCTTGCCGTGGGTGGTGCGCCGCCTCGACGTCCGGGTGCCCCCGGAGCAGACGGCTGATTTGCAGCGTGAGCTCACCACGCGGGCTCGCCGGGCCGGCGCCGCACGCCTGGACGAGCTCACCCGAGACGGTGACATCGATCAGGCGACCGCGCAGGCCGCCCGCGACGACATCGAGAGGGTCTGGCTGCGACTGGGTTTCGAGGAGCGGGCCGACGACTGCAGCGCTGCCCGCCGGGAACGAGCGGACGAGCTGGAGGCCGAAGTGCTGACCGCCGCCCGCAACGCCATTCTGTCCGCGCGCACCGAGCAGGGAGTGGACCCGACGGTGGCCGACAACCTCCTGCGCAAACTCGACGGTCACGGCACCACCCCGCAGTGATCGGCCCTACTCGTCGGACCGCACGGTGGGCGTGCTCGCCTCCTGGGAGCGGTCGACGACCTCGATGCGTTCGGCAGCGACCGACGAGCCGAGTGCGCCCTGCACGGTGATGACCAGCAGTCCGCGGTCCAGCACCGAGGAAATCTGCTCGGTGCGGGTGTCCTTGGGCAACGTGATCAGCCTGCGGAACTCACCGTAATAGCGTTCGTGCACCAGGAATTCGACGTCGTCGGGCAGCTCGCGGCCGCGGGTGCCCGAGATGGTGAGCACGCCGCGGCTGAAGCTCAGCGCCACGTCTTCGGGGTCCACGCCGGAGAGTTCGACGCGGACCACCAGGTCGTCGCCGCGGGCGAAGATGTCGGTGACCGGCACCCATGCGGAGGCGTGCGTGCGCTCGGCCTCCGGCGCACCGTGGATGCCCAGGCTGCGCATCCGGGTGAGCTCGGTGAAGTAGTCGGTGACGCCTTCGAAGATATTGGGTCGCGAACCGGACATATGCCTCTCCTGGTGGATTCAGTGCCGCAGTGGTGTTGCGAGATCGACGCTGCGCAGGAAGTCGCGGGCCACCTGTGAATCTTCCCTTCCCGCGGTCACTTCGGCGAACCGTCTGTGCTGACGACGACCGGCGTGGCCTCGGGCCTTTCGGCCAGATCGACCTCCAGCACCGCGGTGCCGTCCTCCTCCCGTAGCGCCTTGAACCACGCGAAGGTCACCGCGATCAGGACGAAGGTGAACGGGACGGCACCCAGGATGGCGGCCTGTTGCAACGCATTGAGGCCACCGACAAGCAGCATCGCGCAGGCGATGCCACCCATCAGCACGCCGAAGATCACCGTGACGATCTTGGACGGCGCGATGGAGCCCTTGCTCGCCATCGTCGCCATCACCACCGCGGCGGCATCCGCGCCGCTGATGAAGAACAGGGCGATCAGCAGGATGCACAGGAAGGACACGATGCCGGCCAGCGGCAGCGCGTCCAGCGCGGTGAACAGCACCAGCTCCGGCGTGGACAGCGAGCCGACGATGTCGGCGGCACCGCTGCGTTGCAGCTCGATACCGGTGCCACCGACGATCGCGAACCAGACGAACCCGAATCCGGTCGGCGCGACCGCCACGCCCAGGACGAACTCGCGGATGGTGCGGCCGCGCGAGATGCGGGCCACGAACATTCCCACGAAGGGACCCCACGAGATCCACCACGCCCAATAGAAGATGGTCCAGCTCGCCATCCAGGCCTCGTCACCCACGCCCATCTGCAGCGACATCGGCAGCACCTGCAGGATGTAGTTGCCGATCGACTCGATGCCGTTGGACACCACGAGAACGGTGCTGCCGCCCAGAACCAGGAAGAACAGGAACAGCACGATGGTGGCCACCGCACCCAGGTTGGCCAGGTAGTTGATGCCCTTCTCCACCCCGGAGGTGGCCGAGAGGATGAACAGCGCGGTCACCACCACGATGATCAGCACGGCGATCACGTTCGACTTCTGCACCCCGAACAGGTATTCCAGACCGCTGTTGAGCTGCAGGCCGTTGAGCCCCAGCGCCGTCGCCGTGCCGAACAGGGTGGCCACGATCGCCAGTCCGTCGACGAGGCGGCCCAGCGGCCGCGACGGCGCGTCACGGCCCAGGAACGGCGACAGGGTGGAGCTGACCAGGATCGGCATGTTCTTGCGGTACGCGAAATAGGCCATCGCGCCGCCCATCACGGCGTACATCGCCCACCCGTTGAAACCCCAGTGGAAGTAGGTGTAGCGCAGGGCCAGCAGGGCGGCCTCTTCGCTCTCCGGAGTGGCCAGCCCGTGCGGCGGGGCGGTCCAGTGCGTAACGGGTTCGGCCACACCGAAGAACAGCAAACCCGCACCCAGGCCGGCCGCGAACATCATCGACACCCAGGAGAACGTGTTGAACTGCGGGCGGGAATCGTCAGGGCCCAGCCGGATCTTGCCCCACCTGCTGAACACCAGCACGATGCACACCACCAGGACGGCGGTGGCGATCAGCACGAAAGCCCAGCTGAAGTTGCCGATGATCCAGTTGAGCGTGGACGTCATCACCGAGCCGAGGCTTTCCGGGGCGATCAGACCCCAGCCCACGAAACCGGTGATGACCACCGCCGAGCCCCACAGCACGGCGGGGTCCACGCCCCTGAGAATTCGGTTCACACGCACGCACCCCCTTCGCAGCTAACCATGGTGGCCGCTGCCAAGAAGTGTCAACACATTGCGTCGTGCAGATTCGCTAGGCGGCCTTACGACGTCGCTGGCCGATGACCGACTCGTAATGCTCCAGGAGTTCGTCGCAGACGGCCGGCCAGGTGCGGGCGAGCACGCTGCGCCTCGCGGCCGCCGAGTAGCGGGCCCGCTCGGCGAACAGGTGGTCGACGGCGCCCGAGAGGCGGGTCTCGAACTCGCCGACGCCCAGCAGCAGGCCGGTGTGCATCGGAACGACCAGATCGCGCGGGCCTCCGGCATCGGGAGCGATCACCGGAAGACCGGAGGCCATCGCCTCCTGGACGGCCTGGCAGAACGTCTCGTGTTCGCCGGGGTGCACGAAGACATCCATGCTGGCGTAGGCGGCGGCGAGATCCGTGCCACGCAGCTCGCCGGTGAAAACCGCTGTGGGCATCAGTGATTCGAGCTTTCCCTTGTCGACACCGTCGCCGACGACCACGACCTGCAGGTCATCACGGGCGGCAAGGGTGGCCAGCCGCTCGACATGTTTCTCCGGGGCGAGCCTGCCGACGAAACCGATGACCGGCTTTCCGGCCGGAGACCACTTGGCCCGCAACGATTCATCGCGCGCCGACGGCACGAAGCCGGTGATGTCGACCCCGCGTCCCCACTTGTGCAGGCGCGGAACACCATGGGCAGCAAGATTTTCCATCGCCGAGGTGGACGGTGCCAGGGTGCGGTCGGCCTTGCTGTGCAACCGGCGGGTCCACGCCCAGGACACCCGGGACAGCACGCCGACGCCGTAGCTCTCGGCGAAGCCGGCGACATCGGTCTGGAAGACGGCCACCGCGGGGACATCGAGGTACCGGGCGGCGTGCACGCCGCCCCAGCCGAGCAGCGCAGGTGACGCCAGATGCACCACATCGGGATCGAAACCGCGTAGTACACCGACGATCCGGGGCAGCGGGACCCCGAGTGGCAGCGAGGTCACCTTCGGGAACATGTGCGAGGGCACCCGGTGAACCCGGACCCCGTCGTGCACACGATCGGCGGGCGGCAGGCCGCGCGGGGAGTCCGGTGCGATGACCAGAACTTCGTGTCCCGAGCGCCGGAGATGCTCAATCACCCGAAGCACCGAGTTGGTCACGCCGTTGACGTTCGGGAGGAAGGATTCGGCAACGATTGCAACGCGCACATCGCCGACTGTCGCACCGCAGGTTGACAGCACGGTTGCCAGCGGGCATATGGCGTGCGAACACCACGACAGCGGTACGGTGGCCACGTGCATCGAATGTTGGCCTTGCTCACCGGTTTGACGCTGCTGACCGCCGTGGGCTGCACACGCCAGATCGAAGGTAGCGCCCTTTCCGACCCGATCAAGCCGTTGACGCAGGTGAGTGAGGACGGTTTCGGTATCCACGCCGGATTCGACGAGGCGCCGGTGCAGATCGAGATCTTCGCCGAACCGCAGTGCACGCACTGCGCGGACCTGCAGCGCGAAGTCGGCGAATCGATCCAGCGCCATATCGCCGCCGGCCAACTCGCCGTCACCTACCGCCCCATGACCTTCCTGGAGATGTCGGGCTCGCACTACTCCGAGCGGGTCAGCAATGCGCTGTTCGTCGCGGCCCAGGACGGCAGCACACCCGCGGTGGCGTTCCAGAAGTTCGTCGAGGAACTGTGGGCCGACCAGGATCCGTCCGGCAAGGGACCGACCGATGACGAGCTGGCCGACAAGGCCCGCACCGCCGGGATACCCGGCGAACTGGCACAGCGGATCGCCGACGGCGAGGCCGCGGTGGACGCCGTCGAGATGGATGAGACCAACTACGACTTCCTGTACATGGTCGACTCGGAGAACACCGGGACACCGACGGTGTACGACCTGGTGAACGACGAGAAGGTCGACATCTACGAGGAGGACTGGCTCGACAAGTTGATGGCGTCGTCCTGATCCTGGGCGGCCTGATCGTTGATGGCCTGTTCCTCGACCCGCCGGGCGATGACCGCCACCACCAGTAGCGCCGTCCCGGCGATCAGCCAGCCCAGCACCGCGATCGACCCGGCCGGGATGATGGCCAGCGCCGCGTTACGGTGCTGCACCCGCACCAGATCGGGGTCCGAGCGGTCGTACTCCACGTAGATCCGCATCCCGGTGTCCAGTTCGGAGGGATAGAGCACGCCGAGTTCAGGCCGGTAGGTCACCCGGTCGGGGGTGACGAATTCGATGGTCGACCGTCGCGGGCCGGCGTCGAGCACCTCGGCGGCCGCGACACCCATATCGGCCTCGATGCGGCGGTCGTTCTCCCAGGCGCCCAGCACCAGCAGCACCGACTGCAACGTGACCAGACACGCGGCCAGGATGATCCCGACCCRCACCCGCCGGATGACCCGCTGGGGCCTGGTCTCGGTGCCGTCCCCGAACATCCGCGGAACCCGGTGCCACCACCGGTCTTTCAGCGTGGTGAGCAGGTGCACTRGAGCGCCGCCCGGATGGACGCGTGCAGCGCACGGAGCGAGGACCGGTCGGCCTTCACCTCCAGCACCCGCATCCCGTCGAACGGTTCGCGCAGTGCGTCGGCAAGRCCGTCCACCTCGACCTGCCTGCTGTCCACGTGATAGGCCCGGCACAGCGCCGCGATGTCCACGTCGTGCGGGGTGCCGAAGACGCGCGCGGACACATCGGAGAACCGCGGGTCGCCCTGCTCCAGCAGTTCGAAGATGCCACCGCCGTTGTCGTTGGACACCACGATGGTCAGGTTGCGCGGTCTCGGCTCGGTGGGCCCGATCAGCAGGCCCGAGCTGTCGTGCACGAAGGTCAGGTCACCGATCAGTGCGACGGTGCCCCCACCGTCGGACCGCTCGTGGGCCAGTGCGGCGCCGATCGCGGTCGACACGGTGCCGTCGATACCGGCGACCCCGCGGTTGGACCGCACCTTGACCCCGGGCGCACTCAATCCGACCAGGGCGATGTCGCGCACCGGGTTGGAGGCGCCGAGCACCAACTGGTCCCCGTCGCGCAGACCGGCGACCACTGCGGCCGCCACGTGCAGGCCGGTGGTGTGCGGATGCTCGTCGAGCTGACTGTGTACGGCCGCGCAGGTGCGCTCGTTGAGCTCGGCGCARCGCTTCAGCCAGGCCGGATCGGGCGTGCCGGAGGTCACCGCGCGGGTGCCGGTGGCCTGCGAGTTGCCCGATACGTCGGGCCAGCGCGGTCCGGTGGTCAGCGCGAAGACCGGCACCGAGGAGTCGGCCAGCAGCGTGGACACCGTGCGGTGCAGGGTGGGGCGGCCGGCCATGATGACCTGTTGCGGGCGCAGCAGCGGCAGCGCCAGCGGATGCAGGGGGTTGGCCGCCGGCGGCGCGGTCGGCTCGGAGACGGTGGGCAGCCCGGCCAGGTTGGGGTGCGGGCCCGCTCCGTGACCGGCGATGACGACGGTGTCGGGGGTGAGGTCGATGTCCAGCGGCTGATCGAAGGTGACCGGCGGCGTGTAGGTCCAGGAGCGCCCGTCGGGCCGGCCGTCCGGGGTCGCGCGGTCACTGTCGGCGTCCGGGACCAGCGGCTCGCGCAGCGGGATGTCGAACTGCACCGGCCCCGCATTGGCGGTACGAGATCCCTTGGCCGCCACCAACACCCGGCAGGTCGCCGAGCGCCACTGCGCATTGGCCGCGGCCATGTCGCCGTCTTCGGCGAGTCCGAGGCTGATACTCGCCCGCACCTGGCTGCCGAAATAGCCGAGCTGTTCCATGGTCTGGTTGGCGCCGGTGCCCAGCAACTCGTAGGGCCGGTTGGCGCTCAGCACGATCAGCGGCACCCGTGCGTAGTTGGCCTCGACCACGGCCGGACCGATATTGGCGACCGCGGTGCCCGAGGTCATCGCGATGGGCACCGGTGCCTGTCCCGAGACCGCCAGCCCGATGGCCAGGAAGCCGGCGGTGCGTTCGTCGATGCGCACGTGCAGACGGATGCGCCCGGCCCGGTCCGCGTCGTGCAGCGCGAAGGCCAGCGGGGCGTTGCGCGACCCGGGACACAGCACCACGTCGCGGACGCCGCCGCGGATCAGTTCGTCGACGACGACGCGGGCCTGAGTCGTCGAGGGGTTCACACGAACAGCCTATTGCTTGGCTTCAGCAAAGAATTCCAGGATCGCCTCGTTGACCGCATCGGGGTGCTCGATGAAGCCCAGGTGACCGGCGTCCGGGATCTCCAGGTAGCGGCCTGCCGGTATGGACTCGGCCACCTCCCGGCTCAGGTGCGGCGCCATCAGCACGTCGTCGCCGAACCCGATGACCAGCACCGGAGCCTTGATGTGCGCGTAGGCCGGCAACCGGTTGCCCTCCGGGGCGACCGCGAGCTGGCTGCGCAGGCCCGGGGTGTATTTCGTGGGCCACATGGTGAACATCTCGGCCCAGTCACGCACCGCGCGGTCGTCGTTCAGCGTCTTGGGCGAGAAGTTCTCCAGCAGCCGAATTTTCGCGTCATAGCTGGGCGGCAGCGTGATGCTCGCGTCGTGGAACTCGCGTTCGGCCCTGTTGAAGAAGTCACGCGCGCCGTCGTGCCGGCCCCGGGTCGCCATCAGCACCGCCTGGCTGACCAGCTCGGGGCGGGACACCATCAGCTCCTGGGCGATGAACGAGCCCATGGACACCCCGACCACCCGGACCGGCCCGCCGACCACCTTCTCGATCAGGGACGCGGTATCGGCGACCACCTGCTCGGTGGTGAAACCGCTGGCATTCTCGGTGGCACCGACGCCACGGTTGTCGAACGTGATCACGCGGTAGCCGGCCCGCTGGAAAACCGGGACCTGATGCAGGTGCCAGGTGCGGCCCGCGCCTCCGCGGCCCGCGATGAAGAGCACCGGTTCGCCGGTGCCGCCCTTGTCGACGTAAGCGAGATTCACCCGCTCGAGCCTACTTGCGGGCGCGGACCTTGCGGATCGCCTGGTCCCACAGCAGCTGTGTGCTGGCCTTCAGGGTGGCCGGCTTCAGCACGTCGCGGGACAGCAACGCGGTGGCGGCGGCCTTGGTGGCCACCGAGGCCTTCGAGAGGTGCCCGGAGTCGAACGGCGGCTGCGGGTCGTATTCGATACCCAGCTGGATGGCTTTGGCCCGCGACTCGCCGGAAATCTGCCCGGCCAGCCACAATCCCAGGTCGATCCCGGCGGACACCCCCGCCGCGGTCACATACTTGCCCTGGTGCACGATCCGCTCGTCACCGACCGCGGTCACCCCGCCGAAGGTCTTGAGCAACGGCACGACGATCCAGTGCGAGGTGGCCTTGCGGCCCTCGAGCAGCCCGGCCGCGGCCAGTAACACCGATCCCGAGCACACCGAGGTGGTCCAGGTGGAGGTGGCATCCGCCGTGCGCAGCCAGGCGAGCACCTTCTCGTCGCGGGCGTGCTCGAAGGTGGTCGGGCCGCCGGGGACCAGGATGATGTCCGGTGACGGGGTCTCGTCGAACGTATGGGTGGCACCGACGGTCAGCACACCGGAGTCGGCCGTGACCGGTCCGGGCTCATGCCAGAGGAAGCGCACCTCGGCATCGGGCAGGTAGTGCAGCACCTCATAGGGGCCGATGAAATCCAGTGCGGTGAATCCGGGGTACAGCACGATCGCGATCTGCATGATCTCTCCTTCAGGCAAACGTCTTGCGGTAGTGGTCGGGCGAGATGCCGACCCGTCGAACGAAGTTGCGCCGCATGGTTTCTGCGGTGCCGAAGCCGCACCGGGCGGCGATCACGGTGACGGTGTCGTCGGTTTGCTCCAGTTGCCGGCGGGCGGCTTCGGTGCGGACCCGCTCGACGTAGCTGCCGGGGGCCTCGCCGACCTCGTCGGTGAACACCCGGGTGAAGTGCCGCGGGCTCATGGCCGCGCGGCGGGCCAGCTCGCTGATGCTGTGTACGCCACCGGGTTCGGTCTCGATGTGTTCCTGGACGTCGCGGATGGGTGCACGCTTGGCGCGCGGCGCCCACACCGGCGCCGCGAACTGGGTCTGGCCGCCGGGCCGGCGCAGATAGAGCACCAGCCAGCGGGCCACGGTCTGCGCGAGTTCGGTGCCGTGGTCGTCTTCGACCAGGGACAGCGCCAGGTCGATGCCGGCGGTGACACCGGCCGCCGTCCACACCGTGTCCGAGCTGCGCACGAAGATGGGATCGGGATCGACCGACACATCGGGGAATTCGGCGGCCAACCGGTCGGCGAAGGCCCAGTGGGTGGTGGCCCGGCACCCGTCGAGCAGGCCGGCCTCGGCCACCAGGAAGGCCCCGGTGCACACGCTGACCACCCGGCGGGCGGTCTTGGCCGCGCGCCGGAGCCAGTCGAGGACATCGGGGTTGCGGCGCAGATCCTCGATCCCGGCGCCGCCGGGGACCAGCACCGTGTCGACCCGGTGGTGCGGCAGCGGTTGCGCGACGATCTGCAGGCCGTTCCAGGTACTGGCCGGGCTGCCGTCCGGCGAGGCGATGATGATCTCGTAGCCATCCTCGTAGCGGCCCTGGCTTGCCAGGATGAGCGTGGCGGTACTGAACACCTCGAACGGCCCGACCAGATCGAGTGCCTGCACGCCCGGGTAGCCGAGCAGCACCACTGATCGCTTCACGTCTCTCATGGTGATCGTGATTTCCGATGGCGTCTACGCCGGGCACCCCACAGATCAGGACATGTCGGAGGTACGCGCGATCCTGCGATATGACTGAATACACCTACCGCGCCATGTGGTCGCCCGGCGATCGGTGTTACGTCGGTACCTGCCTCGAATTTCCCGGGCTCCGGGGACGCGGGCAGACGGCGGGCGAGTCCATCGCCGCGGTCGAGAAATTGGTGAACGACGACGTAGCGCTGGCCGAGGGCACCGGCTGGACGCCGCCGGAATCGCTCACCGACCGCGAGTACAGCGGAAAGTTCGTGGTGCGCATGTCGCCGGAGTTGCACGCGCACCTGGCGGTCGAATCGGCAGAACAGGGAGTTTCTCTCAACCAGTGGGTACTGCAGAAACTGACGAACCGCCGCCGGTGACGACAAGACCTTGCGAAATGTAGTACCAGCGGTAGTACTGCGGTACACGTAGTACTACCGGCAGTACCGATTTACCCGAGGTCATGTCGGTCCGGCTGCCGGCCAAGGGATCAGAACTTCTTCAGGGCACGCACGACCTTGAAGAAGGACGGCATCGCGGCCAAGCCCTTTCGCGTGTTGCGCTGCAAGGCAGTGACATCGGACAGGACGAGATAGCGCACCCCGTGAGCACGCCACTCTGCCGCCCGCTCCAGGATCTCATCGGGTGTACCGCACAACAGCATGCTGCGCACCACCTCTTTGGGAACTTTCTTGATGTGTGACAGTGCGGTCTGCTCATCCCAGCTCTGAGGCAGGATGTCCTGCGCGCCGGCGAAACCTTCACCGAGCGGGTGCTGTGCACCGTGTTTCGCGTAGAACGCATCTGGCGCGTTCAAGGCCCCGGYGCGAAACACCTCTGAATCGAGCGCCTCCTCGACATCGTCGTGGGTGCGGCCGGTCACGACCATGAACCACATCGCCGGAACGATCGCGGAAGGATCGCGTCCGGCATCGGAGGCGGCCGTGCGCACCGCCGCCAACCGCTGGGCGTACTCCTGCGGCATGTGTGGAAAGGCCGGAAAATACCCGTCGGCGTAGCGGCCGGCGGCACGCAGCATGCGGGGCCCGTGTGCGGCAATCCAGATCTCCGGCCACTTCCCGCGGTACGGCGGGAGATCGAAACTTGCGTTGTGCAGCGGGAAATACGGGGAATCCCGATTCACCAACTCACCGCCGGAATTCCACAGCGCGCGAATGGTGGCCATGGCTTCCTCGAATCGCGCCACCGGCTTGTCCCAGGGGACACCATAGGGTTCATTGCCCTCCCGCTCCCCTGTTCCGATCCCGAGGATGGCGCGGCCCTTGCTGAGCAGATGCAGGGTGGCGGCGGCCTGCGCGGTGACTGCCGGGTTGCGCCGGCCGGTGTCCGTGACGCCGACCCCGAGACGCAGTCGGCCCACCCTGTTTCGCGCCGCGATGTGCCCGAGCATGGTCCATGGCTCGAGATAGGCATCCGCGGAGGGCAGAATCCTGGCGGCGCCGCTGAACTTCGGCTGCCACAAAGCACGTGGGAACAGCGCATTCAGGTGGTCGGGCACCCAGAACGAGTCCACCCTGTTGGCCACCGCCGACAGGTAGGTGGCTCGGGTGAAGGTATCGACGGTGGGCCTGGACGCAATGATCGGGTCCATCAGACCCACTTTGAAATCGRTCATGACCTCGAGTCTGAAACCGTTGGTCGGGGCCGAGCAGAGTAGGCGCCTACTTATATGAGAGCGGGTAGCAGGCGCGGATCCGGTCGATCCACCACTGCCGCCGGTCCGCGGGCGCCGCCAGCCCAGCCAACCGGGCCGGGTCCGGGATGACCGGCCCGACGGACAGCTGGCCGTCGACGGGGGCGACCGGGTCGACGACATCCTCAACGAACAGCCCACCCGTGCCCAGACCGCAGGCGTAGGGCAGCTCGTGCAGGCAGGCCGCGGCCAGCAACCCCCGCGACATACCGACCGCACTGTCCAGCGCACTCGACACCACCACCGGAATACCGATCCGGGCCGCGATCACCAGCAGCGGATCCACCCCGCCCAGCGGCGCGACCTTCACCACCGCGATATCGGCTGCCCCCAGCGCGACCACCCGAAAAGGGTCGGCGGCCTTGCGAATCGATTCGTCCGCCGCGATCGGGACGTCGATCTGCCGCCGCAGCGTGGCGAGCTCTTCGACCGTGGCACACGGCTGTTCGAGGTACTCCAGCGGACCGAGCGCGCCGGCCGCGGCCACCGCCTCGGCCACGCTCCAGCCGCCGTTGGCGTCGACGCGCACCTTCGGCACCGCCGCACGCACCGCCTCGACCCGCGCGATGTCATCGGCCAGCGTCTGCCCGGGCTCGGCGACCTTCACCTTCGCGGTCTGCGCCCCCGGGAACCGGGCCAGCACCTCGGGCACCCGCTCCGGTTCGACGGCGGGAACGGTCGCGTTGACCGGGATGCGGTCACGCAGCGGCACCGGTGGCTTCCGGTAGGCGGCCTCGATGGCCGACAGCAGCCAGTGCGCCGCCTCGGGCGGCCCGTACTCACCGAAGGCGCCGAACTCGCCCCAACCGGCCGGGCCGTCGAACAGCGCCACCTCGCGAACGGTGATACCGCGGAAACGCACCCGCATGGGCAGCGCGACGACGTGCAGACGATCCAGCAGATCGTCGAGCGGCGGGCACTCAAACGGTGGCGCGATCGCGACCCTCCCAGTGCGGTTGCCTCAGATCCTTCTTCAGGATCTTGCCGGTGGGATTACGCGGCAGCGCGTCAATGATATCGACGGTCTTGGGGCACTTGTAGGCGGCCAGATGCTCACGTGCCCAGGCGATCAGCTCGGCTTCGGCGACACCGTCACCCTCCAGGGCCACCACGGCCTTGACCGCCTCACCCCACTTCTCGTCGGGCACACCGAACACCGCGACCTCGATGACCGCCGGATGCTCGGCCAGGATCCGCTCGACCTCGATCGAGTACACGTTCTCACCGCCGGTGATGATCATGTCCTTGATCCGGTCCTCCACGAAGACATAGCCGTCGGGATCCATCCGACCGATGTCACCGGTGCGGAACCAGCCGTCCTCGGTGACCGCCTCCGCGGTGGCCTCCGGCCTGTTCAGGTATCCCTTCATCAACTGTGTTGTGCGGAACCATAATTCGCCCTGCTTGCCGGCCTCGACATCCTGCAGGGTATCCGGATCGACGAAGCGCACCTCGACACCGGGAATCGGTTTTCCTGCGCTGATGATCCGCTCTTCATCACCGGAACGGTGGTCCTCGGGGCCCAGCCGCGTGACCACACCGCACACCTCGGTCAGCCCGTACACCTGGATGAAATCGGTGTCCGGCCAGGCCTTGAGCGCCTCCCGTAGCAACGGCAGTGGCATCGGTGACGCCCCGTAGGCGTAGGTCTTCAGCGCCCCGAACAGCTTGACCGCATCCGGGCCGGCCTCCAGCACCTTGGCCAGCACCGCGGGCACCAGGAACGTCCGGTTCGCGCCGGCCAGGATCCCGGTGGCCAGCGCGGCGCCGTCGACATCGCGTGTCATGTAGCTCGGCACGCCGTTGTACAGCCCGATCTGCATGTAGGACGTGCCGCCGACATGGAACAGCGGCATCGCAACCAGGTTCTTGTCCCCCTCGGCGAACGGCCACTCGTCGAACGCGTTGACGGTGTGGGCGATGACATTGGCGTGGGTGAGCGCGACACCCTTGGGCTTTCCGGTGGTGCCCGACGAATACATCACGATGGCGGTGTCGTCGGACTCCACATCGGCGCACCGTGGCACCGGGGTGGCCGCGGCCAGCACCGCCTCGTACTCGTCGTCACCCTCGGGCTTGACCTCGATGACATCGGCGACCCCGGGCAACCGGTCCCTGATCGCGGTCACCGCCGCCAGCAGTTCCTCCCCCACGAAGAGCACCTTGGCCCCGGAATCGTTGAGCACATAGTCGATCTCGTCGGCGGCCAGCCGGAAGTTCACGATCGCGGTCGCCGCCCCCAGCGAGGCCGCACCGAGGGTCACCTCCACACACGCCGGGTGATTCTTGTCCAGGAAGGCGACCACATCACCCCGCCCGACACCGCGGTCGGCCAGCGCGCCGGCGGCCCGGCGGACGCGGTCATCCCACTGCGCCCAGGTCCAACTCCGGCTCAGATAAGTGACTGCCTCGTCATCGGGTTTGGTGGCCGCCCAGTGGGCGACGCGCTCGTCGAGGAACCGTGGGACTGCCAGGTCAGACATGTCCGACAGCCTGCCACGCCGGCAACGCCCTCACGCGGGTTTCGGATGAACCTGCCGACCCGCCATATAGGTGGCCCGGACCTCCAGATCGGCGATCTCCTCGGGGTCCACTGCGCGCGGATCTGCCGACAGCACAACAAGATCGGCATATTTGCCGACCTCGATCGAGCCGATGCGGTCGTCGGCGAACAACTGGTAGGCGGCGTCGAGGGTCTGCGCCCGGATGGCCTGCTCCACCGTGAGCCGCTCCTGCGGTGCGAGCACCCGGCCGCTGGGCGCCCGCCGCGTCGCGGCCACGCTGATATTGCGCAGCGGCTCTTCGGGTGTCACCGGCGGATCGTTGTGCAGCGAGATGCGCATCCCGGTCGCCACCGCCGAACCGCACGGCATCCACCGCTCGCCGTGTTCCGGCCCGAAGAGCCCGTCGACGATGACATCACCCCAGTAGTGCAACTGGTCGACGAACAGGCTGCAGGTCACCCCGAGCGCATGGGCCCGGGCCAGCTGCGCGCCGGTGATGGCGCCGACGTGCTCCAGTCGCAGCCGGTGGTCATCGCGCGGGTGGGCGCGCAAGGCCTCCTCGTAGACATCCAGGATGGTGTCGACGCCGGCGTCGCCCTGCACGTGGCAGGCCATCTGCCAGCCCTTCGGGTAGAAGGTCCCGACGATCTCCGCCAGCTGCTCGCGGGTGTAGTTGGCGTGCCCGCACGAACCGGGGATCACGCCGATGCTGCGGGTGGCGTCGGTGTCCAGGTACGGGAAACTCAGGTCGATGTTGCCGATCCACGGCGAACCGTCCACCCAGATCTTGATACCGACCTGGCGCACCACATCGTCACCGTCGAACGGGCTGGCATCGGTGTGCAGTTCGGCGGTGGACATCTCATAGGTGCGCAGCCGCACCGTCAGCCGATCGTGCAGAGCCTCCAGCATCGGCCGGAACATCGGGTCGAACGCCATCTCCGAACAGGTGGTCAGGCCGGCCCGGTTGAGGCGGTCGCATTCGGCCATCAGCATCGCCGGGTAGTCCCCCACCGAGATGGCGCCACCGATCAGCGGGAACACCGCCGCCGATTCCTCCGCGGAGCCGTCCAGGTCGCCGTTGTCATCACGACCGTACCGGGCGCCCTTGGGGTCCGGGGTGTCGCGGCTGATTCCCACCGCCCGGGCCGCCGCCGAGTTGAAGAAGGCCTTGTGCCCGGAGTTGTGCATGATCACC